>DASYMM010000184.1:0-3217 GCA_036009085.1 Pyrinomonadaceae bacterium
CGCCGCGTGGCTCTTCGGCCTACTGTTCCTCAAGGCTTGAGGCTTGCCCATCGAATTTGCTCGTCTCATCTTTCTATCTCTTGTGGCCTTTCGAGCTTTAACGTTTGCGCGTATCAACGCCCTGTCCGGCGGGCGGCGAGCCGCTTGCGGGACGCAGGTTTTCCGTGAAGAGTTTGAGGATGCGCTTGTACTCGTCGGCCCAACTCGTGTCGCGCTCGAAGGCGTGGTCTTCGACGGGGTAGGCGGCGAGTTCCCAGTTCTCTTTTCTCAGTTCGATGAGGCGTTGGGCGAGGCGCACGGAGTCTTGGAAGTGGACGTTGCCGTCAACCATGCCGTGGCAGATGAGGAGCGCGCCGCGCAAGCCTTCGGCGAAGTAGATGGGCGAACTGCGTTTGTAAGCTTCGAGGTCGCTCTGCGGCAGGTTGAGTATGTTCGAGGTGTAGGTGTGATTGTAGTGCGCCCAGTCTGTGACGGGACGCAAGGCCGCGCCCGCCGCGAACACGTCCGGTTCGGTGAACATCGCCATCAGAGTGATGAAGCCGCCGTAGCTGCCGCCGTAGAGGCCGACGCGCTTTGCGTCAATGTTGTGTTCGGCGACGAGATAGCGCACGGCGTCAACGTGGTCGGTTAAATCTTTGCCGCCCATGTGGCGATAGATGGCTGTGCGCCAGTCGCGCCCGTAACCGGCGGAGCCGCGATAGTCTATGTCGAGCACGGTGTAGCCGCGCTCCATCAGGAGATGATGAAACATGTACTCGCGATAATAGCTGCTCCACCACTTGTGCACGTTCTGCAAGTAGCCCGCGCCGTGGACGAACAAGACCGCCGCGCCGTTCTGCCGCGCGGGTTTGTAGAGACGCGCGTGGATCGTCTGGCCGTCGCGTGCGCGTATGGAGACGAGGGGCGGATCGATCCATTTGTAGGTGGAGAACTCCGGGAGCGGAGAAGTCGTGATTTGCTGTGCGAGAAAAACATGCGAGTTTCCCGCCCCGCGATTCTCCACCAGAAACAACTCCGGCGGGGCGTTACTGTAAGAGTGGATGAAAGCGAACATCTTTTCATCAGGCGAAATGTCCACCTCATTGTTGCCCGCGAGATACGTCAGGCGTGTACGCTCGCCGCCGCTCAAGGGCATCGAGTAGAGATGGCGTTCGGCGAAACTGACTTCGCTTGAGGTGAAATAGAACTTCGTCTTATCCGTGGAGAGTCGCACGTCGGAGACTTCAAACGCGCCGCGCGTGAGTTGCACGGGCGTCGAGTTTGCTTCAATCGAGACGGTGTAGAGGTGCGCGAAGCCGTCCCCCTCCGACTCGAAATAGACGCGCCGGTTGTCGGGCAACCAGCCGAGCGTGAACGCGCCGGGGCCGTTTGCCCACGCGTCGTCGTGCAGCGCAACCAGCACGCGCGTCTTGCCCGTCGCCGGATCGAGGAGGAGCACCCAACGGTCTTTGTTGTCGGCTGAACGCGCGAGCATGGCGGCGTTTCTGCCGTCTTCCGACCATTGCAGTTGGAAAAGCTGCACGTCGCGTTCGCGCTCCTGAGTGTTCGTCTGCGCGGTGCTCTCGGTCTGCGTGCGCGGCGGCGTCTGTTGCCCCTGCTGCTGCCCCTGAGTTTGCGCTTGAGATTGTTGCTGTCCCTGCGTCTGCTGAGTTTGTTGTTGCGTTTGCGGCGCGCCGCGTTCGCGCTCGGCTTGCCCGGTGGCGTTCTGTTCCGTGCGCGTGCGGACGACGGGCACGGGCGTCATGCGTTGACCGTGCTCGACCTGTCGCGCGTCGCCCGTCTCGACCGAGATGACGTACAGGCGCGTGCGCCCCTGCGCGTCGCCGACTTTCGTGCGGCTCTGTATGTCTTCCGTGTAGGCCGACTCCGTGACGTAGTTCGGCACAATCGTCTGCTTGGCCGCCGCCGCTTGCTCCGCGACGATGGCGACGACGTATGCGCCGTCGGGCGAGAGCGAGAGGTTTGTGACGACCTGCCCCGCCGCTATCTGGAATGGGTTGCGCCGCTCGCGCGCCTTGCGTTTCGCCTCCTGCTCCTCGCGCCGCGCCGCGCGCTCGCGCACCGCTTCGATCAACTCGCGCTCTTCACGCTTTAAAACTTCCTGACTCTCCGTGCCGCGCCCCTGCTGCGACTCCGACGCGCCGCCCTGACGTTGCCCGCCGCCACCGCCGCCGACGCGTATGTCCGTCAACTGTTCGAGCAGGCCGCCTTCGAGCGAGAGCAGGTAGAGATTGTTCTGGCGCGTGAAATAGATGCGCGTCTGTTCGCGCGTGAAGTGCGGGTTGGTCTCCGTCTCCACCGTGCGCGTCACCTGCCGCCGCGCGCCCCGCGCGTGGTCATACAGATAAATATCGCCCTCGTCCGCAAAGACAGTCCACTTCTTATCCTTCGACAACTCGCCGCTCGCAGGCGGCGCATTCCGCGCTTCCTCTTCCGAGAGCTTACGCAAATTCGCGCCGTCGCGATTCACGACGTAGGTGTCAAACTCTTTCAGGCGCGGCTCCGTCGCCGCCTTCCAGCGAAAATAGACGCGCCCGCCGTCCTGCGACCAACGCACGCTCGTCGGCTCGTAGCCCACGAGCGCAGCCCCGCGCATGATGCTGTCAACGGTCAACTCGAAACGCTTCGGCGTAGGAGGCGGCGGCGTCGCGACTTGCGCGTGGATTGTTTGGGGAAGGAGAAGGAGGACGACCGAGAGCGCGGCGAGAGGGCGGCGATTAAAGCTTATTTTCATATCCTGTTTTTGTATTGCTTACAAATTGATCGGCTCAACCGTCACGTTTAAATCCGGCGTGACCGTGACGGTGTGATTGTCGGGCACGTCGAGCCAGTCGTCTCTGTCGTCGGTCAGACGCTCGCTGGCGACGACGACCGCCGCCGCCTGTTCTTCGGCGCGCACCGTGTGCATGTCGCACAGTCCGTCCGGCAAACACTCGAAACGATTGCCCCGCGAAATGTGCAAAGAGTTGCCCGCGATGCCTTCGGCTGAACAGTAGCGCGAGACGACAATCGAATGCCCGTCCGTCACGGCGAAGTTGTAATGCGAAGGCTCGACGACGCCCGCCGCGCGCGTCCACTCGTTCAAAAGCGCGATGGTTTCGACGAGCGCGGCGCGCAAGTTGTCGCCGCGCACTTCGCCAAACGGCACGCGCAGCGAGTTGAGAAACAAAGCGAAGGCGTGCTCCGAGTCGGTCGTCCCCATCACCATGTTGTAAAA
>DASYMM010000185.1:0-4728 GCA_036009085.1 Pyrinomonadaceae bacterium
GATAAGTCTCACGCAAAGGCGCAAAGGCGCAAAGAAGACAAGTTATAGTTTTGCCTCGCACACTAAATCGTTATGAAGATTCTAGTACTCGGCGCAGGACGCATGGGGCTTGGGGCGGCTTACGATCTGGCGCACAACTCCGAAGGCGTCGCCGCCGTCACCGTCGCAGACCTTGACCTCGAACGCGCCCGCGCCGTCGTCGCAACCGTGGGGAGCGCGAAGTTGTCGCCCGCGCAAGTTGACGTGAGCGACGCGGCGCAAGTCGTCGCGTTGATGCGCGGCCACGACGCAGCGATCAGTTGCGTCACTTACTATCACAACCTGCAACTCGCGCGGGCGGCGATTGAGGCGCGCACGAATTTCTGCGACCTCGGCGGCAACAACGCGGTCGTCGCCTCGGAACTCGCGCTCGACGCCGAAGCGCGCGCCGCAGGCATCAACATCATTCCCGATTGCGGCCTCGCGCCCGGCATGGTTTCCGTGCTCGCGGCGCACGGCGCGGCGCGCTTCGACGAACTCGAAGCGATTCACATACGCGTCGGCGGTTTGCCGCAAACGCCGCGCCCGCCGCTCAATTACCAGATCGTCTTTTCGGTCGAAGGTTTGATCAACGAGTATGTAGAGCGTGCGCGCGTCATACGCGGCGGGCAGATCATGGAGGTCGAATCGCTGACGGAGATCGAGGCGTTGGAGTTTCCCGCGCCATACGGGCGGATGGAAGCCTTTCAAACTTCCGGCGGCACTTCCACGCTGCCAGACACTTTTCAAGGCCGCCTGCAAGAACTCGACTACAAGACCATTCGCTATCCCGGCCATTGCGAACAGTTCAAGCTGTTCGTTGACCTCGGCCTCGCCTCAAGCGAGGAGATACAGTTGGACTATGTGCGCGTGCGCCCGCGCCGGCTGCTCGGCGAGATGCTCCTGCGTCACCTGCCCGCAGACGAACCCGACGTGGTGCTCATCCGCCTCGCCTTTCGCGGGCGCACGGCAGGCAAAGACGCGCGGCTTCGTTACGACATCATTGACCGCTTCGACGCGCACACGGGACTCTCCGCGATGATGCGCACGACCGCCTTTCCCGCCTCGATCATCGCGCAGATGATGGCGCGCGGCGAGACAACCAAACGCGGCGCGCTTCCGCAGGAACTCGTCGTCCCGCCCGACAAGTTCGTCGCCGCCCTCGCCGCGCGCGACATAAACATCAGCGAGCATCACTGATGAATGAGTTCGTGAGCTTTGAATGAGTTGCAGTTTAATGTCAGAAAAATCCTCACCGCCGCAGACACGGAGTAAAGCCGCAGAGTTAACGCAGAGGGTTTGAATGATAAAAGCCCTCTGCGTTAATTCTGCGGCTTGGCTCCGCGCCTCTGCGGCGGTGAGTCTTAACTCTTAGCTTTCACTCGCCCACGTGCGCGGGGTCGCGGTGCGCGGCATCGAGTCGCCCGTGTCTGTGAAGAGCGGCTGCGGGCGGCGTCGGATGCGGCTGAAAACGTAGAGGTTGAAGAAGTGCATCCCGCCGAGCACGACGAGCACGAGGCCGACTTTCCAAGACAACGCTTCGATGCCCTCACGCATGCTCGTCACGTCGTAGCCGATGCGCAGGGCGAGGCTCACGTAGCCCAGATTGATCAGGTAGAACCCGACGACGAGCAGGTGATTCACCGAATCCGCCAGAGCCTCGTTGCCGTGAAACACGTCTACGAGAAAGACGCGCCCGTTTTTGAAGAGGGTTTGCGCCACCCATATCGTCAGCCCGATGCTGATGCAGAGATACAACAGGTATGTGAAGATAATGATCTGGTTCATGGCTTCTCCTTCCGTGGTTGCAAGCAGTGCCGCTCGGTCTCCCGTTATCGCTCGCGGGCTTCGACTGCGGCGGCTGCCCTCAGTCTCTAACAACCCGCATGCCACTGCGAACAAAAGCCGCGTTGCCGTGATTTCCTATCTTTCGCATGAAAAACTTCTGGCAAGCTGCCGATTCGCCAAAGTCGCTTTCGCAATTTGCCATCGGAAATTTACCCGCGAACCTCGCGCGCCAATTCGACGTTTTAAGTTTTGACTGCCGGAGCCAACTCTTATGTCGCTGGAAACAATCTTCTCCGTCTGCGGGTGGGTCGCCACGCTCGGCTGGCTGCTCCTCGTATTCGTGCCGCGCTGGAAATGGACGGCGCGTTTCATCACCGCCTGCCTCATCCCGCTCGCGTTTGCGTTCGTCTACCTGTTCCTCGTCGCCACGCACTTCGGACAATCCGAGGGCGGCTTCGGCTCGCTCGCACAGGTCGGACTGCTCTTTCGCAACCCGCACAATTTGCTCGCCGGTTGGATTCACTATCTCGCCTTCGACCTCTTCATAGGGAGTTGGGAAGTGCGCGACGCGCAAAGGCTCGGCATACATCACCTGCTCGTCGTGCCCTGTCTCCTGCTCACCTTTATCTTCGGCCCCCTCGGCTTGCTGCTCTACTTCGTGCTGCGCTTCGCCTTGAAGCGCGAGTTTTTCGTCGGAGGAACGACGCATGAGCGTGCGTGAGTTGCTAAGGGAAGTTTACCGGCGCAACCCCGTGCTCGCGCTCGCGGGCTGGCTGCACGTCGCGCTGCTCGTCCTCTTCGTCTGCGCCGCCTTTTTCGACGCGCGCACGGTGACGAACGTAAACCCCTGGATCAAGCCTGCGAAGTTTGCCGCCTCCTTCATCATCTACACCTTCACGCTCGCGTGGCTTTTGCATTACCTGTCGCACTATCGCCGCACGTTTAAGCTCATCAGTTGGGGCACGGCACTGGTCTTCGTCGGCGAGACGCTCTGCATCGCTTCGCAGGCGGCGCGCGGCGTGCCTTCGCACTTCAACATCTCGACGGCTTACGATTCCGGCGTGTTCAGCCTGATGGGCTTGCTCATCACCTTCAACACGCTCTTCGTCCTCATCACGCTCTATCTCTTCTTCCGGCAACCCGCGCCGCTCCCGCACGCTTACCTGTGGGGCATCCGCCTCGGACTCTTTCTGTTCTTCCTCGCGAGCGTCGAAGGTTACGCGATAGCGTCGAACATGGCGCACACGGTCGGGCTGCCGGACGGTGGGCCCGGGCTGCCCGTCATCAACTGGAGCACGCGCGCCGGAGACCTACGCGTCGCACACTTCCTCGGCTTCCACGCGCTGCAAATCCTCCCGCTCGCCGGTTACGCTTTCAGCCGTTGGCGAGCAGACGCCGTGCGCCGTCGCGCCGTCGCCTTCGTGCTCGCCTTCGGGTTGATCTATTTCATGGTCTTCTCACTCCTCTTCCTACAGGCTTCACACGGACGACCCCTGATCGCGTGGCTTTAAATTTAAGATTCACCACAGAGACGCAGAGGACACAGAGTGGGCACAGAGAAAAGCATTCAAGTCTCTGTGCCCACTCTGTGCTCTCTGCGTCTCTGTGGTGAAGGTTTTTAGTCTCATTCAATCGCAATCCGTTATAATCCCGCCCGCTCTTCGTAAGGCAGGAGTTTTTCGCCTTCATCCTTCCGCACGCATCATTTGATTCGGAGATTCGCACATGAGCCTGACCCTGATTGCGCTCGGATTCCTCTTCGTGCTCGCCGCCGCTTATAAATTTTACGGCTCTTGGGTGGCGCGGCAGTTTGCGACCGACGACGCGCGGGCGACTCCCGCCAACGTCGTCAACGACGGCGTGGACTTCGTCCCGACGCGCCCCTTCTATCTCTTCGCGCAACACTTCTCCGCCATCGCCGCCGCAGGCCCCATCGCGGGGCCGATCCTCGCTTGTCAGGCGTTCGGCTGGCTGCCGTGCCTCCTGTGGATCGGCTTCGGCGTCGTGCTCATCGGCGCGGTGCACGACTTCACGAGCCTCGCCGCGAGCGTCCGCCACGGCGCGCGTTCCATCGCAGAGATTACGCGCGAGCACTTAGGTCGGCGCGCGGGCGCGGCCATGATGGGCTTCATCTGGATCGCGCTCATCTACGTTATCGTCGCTTTCGCAGACATTACCGCGGGCACGTTCACGAGCGGCACGGAGGAACTGCAACAGGGCGGCGTCGCCTTCAACGCGGGCGGCGCGGTCGCGGCGGCGAGCGTCATGTACCTGCTGCTCTCGATCCTGCTCGGAGTCGTACAGCGTTACCTGAACCCGCCGCTCTGGCTCGTCACAGTCATCTTCGTGCCCGCGACCTTCGCGCTCTCGTGGCTCGGCACGAAAGTCTCTACGGCGATGCTGCTCGATCATAAAACGTGGGGCGTGTTGATCCTCATCTATTGCTGCATCGCTTCGGTCGTGCCCGTGTGGGCGCTCTTGCAGCCGCGCGGTTATCTCGGCGGGTTCATTCTCTACAGCGCGCTCGCGCTGGGGATGATCGGCGTGCTCTTCGGGGGCTTGTCGGGTCGTTATCAAATTCTGCAACCCGCCTTCAAGTCCTGGGACGTGGGCGGACTGACGGGCACGCTCTTTCCCTTCCTCTTCGTGACGATTGCCTGCGGCGCGTGCTCCGGCTTTCACGGATTGGTATGTTCGGGGACGACCTCGAAGCAGGTTGATCGCGAGTCGGACATCAAGCCGGTCGGTTTCGGCGCGATGCTGGCGGAAGGCTTCGTCGCGCTCATCGCGCTCGTCACGGTGATGATCGCCGCGCCCATAGACATCAAAGGCAAAGCCCCCGGCACCATCTACGGCAACGGCATCGGGCAGTTTATGACCCTGCTCATTGGCGCGGACAACTTGAAATTCGCCATCACCTTC
>DASYMM010000186.1:0-4072 GCA_036009085.1 Pyrinomonadaceae bacterium
AACTCGTTTGAGAGCGCGCGAATCTCCTGCGCCGCCTTGCCTAGATCGAGCGAAGCGACGCCGCCCGTCTCCGCGCCTAGCACGATGTTTTCGGCCACCGTCATCGGCTCGACCAGCATGAAATGTTGATGCACCATGCCGACGCCGAGCGCGATGGCATCGTGCGGCGTGGCGATGCGCTGCACCTTGCCGTCAATGAGGATGTCGCCGCTGTCAGCCGTGTAGAAGCCGTAAGCGATGCGCATCGCCGTTGACTTGCCCGCGCCGTTCTCGCCGACGATGGCGTGGATCGTCCCCGGCTCAACCTTGATGCTCACGCCGTCGTTCGCCAGCACGTTCCCGAAGCGTTTCGTGATGTCTCGCAGTTCAATCATGAAAGGAATTTTCTATGACATTAGATCGAGCGGTTATGAAACCGAACTCACCGCAGAGGCGCAGAGATCGCGCAGAGGAAACGCAGAGAGTTGAATGCTTTCTCTGTGGTTCTCTGCGGCTTGGCTCTGTGTCTCCGCGGTGAGTTTTGACATGATTAGGATTCAAGTTGCGCGTCCAGAGTGATCTTCGCGTTCAGGACGCGCGAGACGGGACAACCGGCCTTCGCGTTGTTGGCCGCCGTGTCGAATTGTTCCTGCGTCGCGCCCGGCACGCGCGCCGCGACCTGCAAATGGACTTCCGTGATCGTGAAGTTGCCCTCCACCTTGTCGAGCGTGACGGTGGCGGTCGTGCGGATGCTCTCGGCGGTCAGTTCGGCTTTGCCGAGTTGGCCGGAGAGCGCCATCGAAAAGCAACCGGCGTGCGCCGCCGCGATCAGTTCTTCGGGGTTGGTGCCTTTGCCGTCTTCAAAGCGCGTCGAGAAGGAATATTGCGTCTGTTCGAGCACGCCGCTGTCGGTCGAGATCGTGCCTTTGCCGTCTTTGAGTCCGCCGCGCCATTCGGCGTTTGCGTTACGTTTCATCTGTTGCTCCCGTTCGTTGAATTGATAATTGCGCCTGTCGAAATTATTTCGCCATCGCGTCCGTTACCTGTATCTCGCCACGGATTATCTTCTGCCGCGCGGCTTCGACTTCCTGCAAGATTGACGGATCGATGAGCGCCCGGTTGAAACTGTCGAGCGAAAAAGCGACGCCGTCTTTGTCTAAACCGAAGACGTGGATGCCGCCCTTGAACTGTTTGTTCTTCACGTCGTTAACGATGTCATAGACGGCGTTGTCTACGCGCTTGACCATGCTCGTCAGGACGAAGCCGGGCTTGACCATGTTTTGGTTCGAGTCAACGCCGATGACGAAGTGCGTGGCGCGCCCCTGCGCGTCTTTGCCCGCCTGTTCGACCGCGTCGAACGCGCCGAGGCCGGAGTTGCCCGCCGCCGTGAAGATCACGTCCGCGCCTTTGCCGATCTGCGCGAGCGCGAGTTCCTTGCCTTTGCCTGGATTGTTCCAGGCTCCGTCCGTCACGCCGACATAGTTGGGAATCACGCGGATGTTGGGATTAACAGACTTCGCGCCCTCCTCATAGCCCTTGGCGAAACGATGGATCAAGCCGATGTCCATGCCGCCGAGGAAACCGAGCGTGCCCGTCTTGGAAGTGCGCGCCGCGATCATGCCGACGAGGTACGAGCCTTCGTGCTCGCGGAAGACGAGCGAGGCGACGTTGTCGGCAAATTGACCGGGTATGGGCTTGCCCTGTTCGTCCTTTTTCTCAACCACGCCGTCAATGAGGGCGAAGTTGATGTTCGGGTAATCCTTCGCCACGACTTCCATGATCGGGGCTTGCGCGAAGCCGACGCCGATCACGAGATCGTAGCCGCGCTCCGCAAACGCGCGCATCGCGGGTTCGATGGAAGTGGGGTTGCCCGGCTCCACGTCGCGCAGGACGATGCCGAGTTCGCGCTCCGCGCGCTTGACGCCCTCGAAGGCCGCCGCGTTGAACGAGCGATCATCTTTGCCGCCGATGTCGAAGACGATGCCGACGCGCACGCGCGAGCGGTCGTCCGCATCGTTGGCTTTCGTCGCGCACGACGAACAGACGAGCGCGACGAGGCACAGAAGCGCAAACAATTTCTGTAGGGTGAACTTCATGCGGTGATTACTTCCTTGATGAGTTCGAGCGGCGCACCGGGCGGCGACTCGTCGCCGACGGTGTAAGCCGCGCGAATGCGCGCGCCCGCTTCGGCGGCCTGCGCTTCGTCGCGGCAGTAGAGCGTGCCGAGCGCATCGCCCGCCCCCAGTTCGTCGCCATGCGTGGCATGCGCGACGTAGCCGATCTGAAAATCTATTTCGTCTTCGACGCGCGTGCGACCGCCGCCGATGGCCGAGACGGCGAAACCGATCTCGTCGGCTTCAACTTGTGTGACGAATCCGGCGCGGGGGGATTCTACCTTAACCGCGCGCAGGGTCGAAGTCTGAAGCAAACGCTCCGGCTCGTCGCACACGCGCGCGTCGCCGCCCTGCGCCTCCACGTTACGCCGGAAACATTCGAGCGCCGCGCCCGATGCAAGCGCACGAAGAACGCGCGCACGCGCCGCCTCAATCGACGGCTCGACATCCGCGAGCGCAACCATGCGCGCCGTCAACTCGACGGAGAGATCGAGCACGGGACGCGCCCCCGCAGGCGTTCGCCCGCGCAAAATCTCTATGCACTCGTGCACTTCGAGCGCGTGGCCGACGGCGCGCCCCAAGGGTTGATTCATGTCCGTGATCAAGGCTTCCGTGCGCACGCCGCAAGCGTTGCCGGTCTTGACTAGCGCGTGTGCGAGTTCGCGCGCACGCCCCTCGTCGCGCATGAATGCGCCCGTGCCCGTCTTCACGTCGAGCGCGAGCGCGTCGAGGCCAGCCGCGAGTTTCTTCGACATGATCGAGGCGACGATCAAAGGAATGGTCTCAATCGTCGCCGTTGCATCGCGCAGCGCGTAGAGTTTGCGGTCGGCGGGCGCGATCTCCTCGGTCTGCCCCATCATGGCGAAGCCGCAGAGCGAGAGCACGCGGCGAAACTCCGCAAGCGAGAGTTTCACTTGATAGCCGGGGATGGATTCGAGTTTGTCGAGCGTGCCGCCGGTATGGCCGAGGCCGCGCCCCGAGATCATCGGGACGGCGAGACCGCACGACGCGGCGAGCGGTGCGATGACGAGCGAGGTTTTGTCGCCGACGCCGCCGGTCGAATGCTTGTCGGCTTTCGGCAAAGGGATGTCTGAGAAGTCGAGCACTTCGCCCGAATGGAGCATCGCCTGTGTGATCGCGTGCTGCTCCGTCTCGTCCATGCCGCGACAGTAGATCGCCATCAACAACGCCGACGTTTGATAGTCCGCGAACTCGCCGCTCGTTACGCCCTCTACGAAAAACTCGATCTCTTCCTGAGAGAGCGCGCCGCCCTCGCGTTTTCGCCGTATCACGTCCTGCGGTCGCATAAGAATAGATGTCAGATGTTAGATGCTAGATGCTGGTTTTAGATTGAATGTCTATGTAGTTTTAAGTGGTCTAAGTGTTTTAGGCAAGCCGAAAACTAACATCCAGCATCCGACATCTTCTTCACACACGCCCGAGCAGGACGACCGCCTGAGCGACGATGGCGCGCCCTTCGCCCACGGCGTCCAGACCTTCGCCCGTCTTCGCTTTCACGCTCACACAGTTCGCTTCGATTGAAAGCACGTGCGCCAGACGCTCGCGCATCTCCTGTATGTACGGGCGCAGGCGCGGGCGTTCGAGCGAGACGTTCGCATCAACGTTGACCACTTTGAACCCGCTCTGGCTCGCCAGCCAGACGACGCGCGCCAACAGTTGCAAACTGTCAGCATCTTTCCAACGCGGATCGTTGTCGGGGAAATGCACGCCGATGTCGCCTTCGCAGAGCGCGCCGAGGATGGCATCCGTGATCGCGTGCGCCAGCGCGTCCGCATCCGAATGTCCCTCCGCGCCCTGCTCCGACTCGATCCGCACGCCGCCGAGCACGAGCGGTCGCCCACTCGCCAGCCGGTGCGTGTCGTGTCCGATGCCAATGCGAAACATAAAAACAGAGGTCAGAGGTTAGAGGTTAGAGGTTAGTAAGAAGCAGTTTTTGTTTTAACTGACCTCTAACCTCT
>DASYMM010000187.1:0-7563 GCA_036009085.1 Pyrinomonadaceae bacterium
CCTCGGAACTCTGGTCTCTGACCTCGGCCATAAGAAAGGCTCCATGATGGCGATCACCGCCAGAATCCTCGGGACGGGGCGCTCGTACCCGGAGGGCGTTTTGACCAACGCCGATCTCGAACGGATGGTCGAGACCTCGGACGAGTGGATCACCTCGCGCACCGGAATCCGCCAGCGGCACAAAGCCGCCGAGGGCGAGTACACGTCGCTCTTCGCCGTGCGCGCCGCGCGCCAGGCAATCGAGCGCGCGCAGATCGATCCCGCGGAGATCGATCTGCTCATCTGCGCCACCGTCACGCCCGATCAACTCCTGCCCTCGACCGGCTGCATCATCCAGACCGAACTCGGCGCGCACAAAGCCGCCGCCTTCGACGTGGTCGCCGCCTGCTCCGGTTTCCTCTACGGCGTCACGCTCGCCAACCAGATGATCCGCGGCGGTCAGTCGCGCTACGCGCTCGTCATCGGCGCGGAAGTTTTGACGCGCTACGTTGATTACACGGATCGTTCCACCTGCGTCATCTTCGGCGACGGCGCGGGCGCGGCTCTGCTCGGCCCCGCGAAGGAAGGCGCGCACGGCATCATCGGCACACGCATCGAGCGCGGCATCCTCGGCACGCGCATCCGCTCCGACGGACGCTTCGCTGAAAGTCTCTATGCGCCCGGCGGAGGCACGCGCCTCGGCATCACCGCCGACAACGTGACGACCGGCCAACATTATTTCCGCATGAAGGGCAACGAACTGTTCAAGGTGGCCGTGCGTTCAATGGCCGACGTTTCGCGCGAGGTGCTGGAAGATGCGGGCTACGCGGGCGAGGACGTGAAATTGTTCATCCCGCATCAAGCCAACCAGCGTATCACGGACGCGGTGGCAAATAACTTGAAAGTTGACAACAGCATCGTCTATTCCAACATCGCCATGCACGGCAACACTTCTTCGGCCTCGATCCCGATTGCGCTCGACGAGTGCGTCGAGCAGGGACGCCTCAGCGAGGGCGATCTCGTCCTGCTCGCATCCTTCGGCGGCGGCGTCACGTGGGGCGCGGTGTTGATGCGCTGGTAAGAAGAGCGCATTACAAAACTTCTTTGTTTCCCTTTGCGCCTTTGCGGGAGTTTAATATCTCGCAAAGGCGCAAAGACGCAAAGAAAACCTAAACCGTTGAATAGCTGAGCGTGGGATTGAATTAGGCTTTGAAGGGAACTAACTAACCGCTTCAAGTCTTTCACGATTGAGGTTTCAACCTTTACTATTTACCGAATGACCGTCGCATACATTTTTCCGGGACAAGGCTCGCAGTTTGCGGGGATGGGGCGCGAACTGGCCGAAGCCTTCACGGCGTCGCGCGAGGTCTTCGCCGAAGCCGACGACGCGCTCGGATTCTCGCTTTCGCAACTCTGCTTTGAAGGGCCTGCGGAAGCGTTGCAGTTGACGGAGAACACGCAGCCTGCCATCTTGACGGTCTCCGTGGCGGCTCTGCGCGCGATGGAAGCGGCGGGCTTGCCGTCGCCCGCGTTCGTCGCAGGCCACAGTCTCGGCGAATATTCCGCGCTCGTCGCGGCGGGCGCGCTGTCGCTTCGAGACGCCGTGCAGACGGTGCGCGCACGCGGTCGTTACATGCAGGAGGCCGTGCCCGTCGGCGCGGGCGCGATGGCCGCCATACTTGGCGCAGACGCCGCGACGGTCGAGACGGCGTGCCGCGAAGCGGCGACGGAGGGCGAAGTTTGCAGCCCTGCTAATATCAACTCGCCGAAGCAGATCGTGATCGCGGGGAACACTGCGGCGGTCGAACGCGCGATGGAACTGTTGAAGGAGCGCGGGGCGAAACGCGCGATCAAACTGCCCGTGAGCGCGCCTTTTCATTGCGCCTTGATGCAGCCCGCGCAGGATCGACTGAGCGCGGATTTGGAAAGCACCGGGTTTGCGTCTTTGCGCGTGCCGCTCGTCAATAACGCGGACGCGGTTGCGCTCCGGGAGGGCGACGCGGCGCGTCGTTCGCTCGTGCGGCAGGTTTCGTCGCCGGTGCGCTGGTTGGAGTCCGTGCAGTTTTTGGCGAGCGCGGGCGTCGAGACGTTCGTGGAGGTCGGCCCCGGCAAAGTTCTTTCGGGATTGGTGCGGCAGACGCTCGCGGACGCGCGCTGTTTGAACGTCGCAGACCCCTTGAGCCTCGAAGCGACGCGCGATGCGCTCCTCGAAACACAGGCCGCGAGCGGTGGCAATTAACGTGTGGGCGTGTTTTAATTTGCGTTCAACACCTGACCAAGTTTTTCTATTTTTTAATTGACCGAAGGAGCAGAACTTTTATGCCCGATAAAGTAGAGATCGAAAATAAAGTGAGACAGATCATCGTGGACGAACTTGGCGTGGACGAAAATGAAGTGACGCCGAACGCGCGCTTCATAGACGATCTGGGCGCGGATTCGCTCGACACCGTCGAACTCGTGATGCGTTTCGAGGAAGAGTTCGGCATCGAGATTCCCGACGAAGACGCGGAGAAAATCCAGAGCGTGCGCGATGCCTACAACTACATTGACCAGCATTTGAACAAGGCGTAGAGCGGCCACGCCGGGTTGCCACCGGAAAAGTTTGCAACTCGCGCGTCGCCCCTTTTGCGTTGGTGAAAATTTTTCGTTGCCGCTTTTGGTTGCCGTAAGAGTCGCTCGCGCGCCTGTCACAGTCGCGCGTGTCCGCTCGCGGCGACGACACGAGCAATCCCTCGGAGGGAGGAGCAGTAATTTTGAAACGTCGCGTCGTGGTAACGGGACTCGGCCTCGTCACTCCCGTCGGTTTGACAGTTGAATCCACGTGGGCTGCCCTGCTAGCGGGGCAGAGCGGCGTCGGCTATATCGAGAAGTTTGATACGACAAAATTCTCGGTCAAGATCGCCGCCGAGGTCAGGGATTTCGACCCGCTCCAGTTTGTCGAGAAGAAAGAAGCGCGCAAGATGGGCGCGTTCATCCACTACGCCATCGCCGCCTCCGACGAGGCGATCTTCGATAGCGGCCTCATCGAGCGCGGGGAGAAATTCGCGGACGACGTATCCGAGCGCGTCGGCACTTACATCAGCAGCGGCATCGGCGACTTCTGGGCAATCGAACGCGAGCACTCGAAACTTCTCGACGACGGCCCCGGTCGCGTCTCGCCCTTCTTCATCCCTTCGGCCATCGTCAATCTGGCCGCCGGTCAAGTCTCCATCCGCAGCGGCGCGAAAGGCCCCAACTCGGCGACGGCCACGGCTTGCGCTGCCGGGGCGCACGCCATCGGCGACAGTTTCAAGATCATCCAGCGCGGCGACGCAGACGTGATGATCTGCGGCGGCGCGGAGTCGGCCATCACGCCGATGAGCGTGGCCGGGTTCGCCGCCATGCGCGCTCTCTCGACGCGCAACGAAGACCCCGCGCACGCGTCGCGCCCGTTCGAGCGCGACCGCGACGGCTTCATCATCGGCGAGGGCGCGGGGATCATGATCCTCGAAGAGTTGGAGTTCGCACGTGCGCGCGGCGCGAAGATTTACGCTGAAATCGTCGGCTACGGCATGACGGCGGACGCGTTTCACATCACCATGCCGGACGAAACCGCTTCCGGCGCGATCCGCGCGATGCAGATGGCCTTGCGCGACGGCGCGACGCAGCCCGAACAGGTGGACTACATCAACGCTCACGGCACCTCAACTCCCTACAACGACAAGTTTGAGACGCTCGCCATACGCAAAACTTTCGGCGAACACGCAGACAAACTCGCGGTCAGTTCGACAAAGTCCATGACGGGGCACCTGCTCGGCGCGGCGGGCGGCATCGAGGCGGTCTTCTCCGTCCTGGCGATCACGCGGGGCATGATTCCGCCCACGATCAACTACGTCAACCCCGATCCCGAATGCGATCTCGACTACGTCCCGAACGAAGCGCGCGAAGCTTACGTCAACTACGCGCTCTCGAACAGCTTCGGCTTCGGCGGCACAAACGCCGCGCTAATTTTTAAACGCTACGAGGAATGAAAGAGCGTTCAGCCGTCAGCTACCAGCCGTCAGCAAAAAGCATTTGCCCGGCTGATAGCTGATAGTTGATAGCTGATAGCTTCACCATGAAAATAATTGTGCTCATGAAGCAGGTCGCCAACAAGGACGCGATCCTGCGTATCAACAAAAGCGAGACGTGGATCGAGGAGGGCGATTTGTCCTACGAGGTCAACGAGTCGGACGGCTACGCGCTCGAAGAAGCCCTGCGTCTGAAAGAGAAGCACGGCGGCGGCGAAGTCGTCGTCTGTTCGATGGGGCCGCAGCGCGTCAAGAGCGTCATCAAGGACGCGCTCGCGCGCGGGGCTGACCGTGCCATCCACGTCGTCACAGGCGACGACGGCGTGCAATTTGGTCCCTATGCGGCGGCGAAAGTCTTGTCCGAAGCGATCAAGGACGAAGCGGCTGATCTCGTCCTGACGGGTTTGCAATCCGACGATAACGGCTACGCGCAGACGGGCGTGATCCTCGCGGAGTTGCTTGGGCTGCCGCACGCGACCATCGTGATCGAAGTTGACGCGTCGAACGACGGGCTGCGCGTCAAGCGCGAACTGGAGAGCGGCTGGTATCAATGGTATGCGATGACGCGCCCGGCCTTGCTCACGATTCAATCGGGCATCAGCCAGATTCGCTACGCGACTTTGAAGGGCATCATGGCGGCGAAGAAAAAGGAGATCAAAGAAGTCGCGCCCGCCGCAGAGGCCGCGTCAGCCCCGGCGCACCAGCGCATTACGAAAGTTTACTTTCCGCAAAAGACCAAGCAGACGCAGTTTCTCGGCAACGGCGACGCCAAAGCCGGAGCCGCCCAACTCGCGGAAAAACTGCGCACGGAAGCGAGAATATTTTAGGAGCAGTCAGCCATCGGCCATCAGCCGTCAGCAAAAAAATTGCTTGGCTGAATGCTGACGGCTGTTGGCTGAGAGCTACAAATTAATTATGCCAAACGGAATCATAGTCTTTGCAGAACACCGTGGCGGTGCGTTCAATAAAACGTCGTTTGAGGCCGTGGCCGCCGCGCAGCAGCTCGGCGCGTCGCTCGGTCAGACCGTCACAGCCGTCGTGCTCGGCACAGATGCGACGCTCGCGGCGGGAGTCGCGGCTTATAAACTCGACAAGGTCGTCTCGGTTGAGAATCCGAAACTCTCCGACTACACGCCGGACGGCTATGCCGACGCGATGGAGCGTGCCGTGCGTGCGCTCGACCCGCAGTTCGTCATCATGCCGCACACCTATCTCGTGCGCGACTTTGCGCCGAAACTCGCGGCGCGATTCGGGAAGGATTTGATCAGCGATTGCGTGCGCGCCACGGTCGCGGACGGCGCGGTGACGTTCTCGCGTCGAATTTTTCAAGGGAAGATTGACGCCGATGTCGTGTCGAACGACGAGCCGCCCGTGTTCGCCACGTTTCAATCGGGCGCGTACCGCGCGGATCAGGCGGAGCGCGGGGGCGACACAGCGGCGGTCGAGTCTTTGCAAGTCGAAGTGGGCGAAGTGAGGATGCAGCCGGAGGCTCCCTTCCAGGAAGTGAAGCAGGCGGTTGACCTGACGAAAGCCGACACCATCATCGCCATCGGGCGCGGCATCAAAGGACAGGAGCACATCGCGCTCGCCGAAGGGCTGGCCGCCGCGCTCGGCGGTGAGATCGCCGCTTCGCGTCCGATCTGCGACGCGGGTTGGCTGCCGATTGATCGACAGATCGGTTCGTCGGGGCAGACCGTCACGCCGAAGCTCTACATCGCGCTCGGCATCTCCGGCGCGATCCAGCACCTCGTCGGCATGAAGAACGCGAGCACCATCGTCGCCGTCAACAAAGACCCGGAAGCCCCGATCTTCGACATCGCAGACTACGGCATCGTCGGCGATCTCTTTGAAGTGATCCCGGTCTTGACCGAAGAGATCAAGAAACTTAAAGGCTAAACGACACTACAACAGTGACAAGTGACGGGTGACGGGTGACAAGTTAAAGCAAGAAGAGAGAAATCTTTTGCTTTAACTTGTCACCCGTCACCCGTCACTTGTCACTGTTTTGTATTTGCAGGTCGCGCAGGTCGCGCAAGACATCTGCGGGCTTCCAATCGTTGCCGCGATACATTTTATAAAGTTTGCCGTCGGAGGCGATGACGGCGGTGCGGAGCGCGTGTGTGATCTGGTCGCCGTCCTGTTTGTAGCTCATGCCGAAAAAGTTGGCGGCGCGTTGAATCTCTTCGGGCGTGCCGGTCGCAAATTCCCACTGGGCGAAGTTTTCGGTTTGATAGTTTTCCGTGTGGGCTGCGCCGTAGCTGCGTAAGACCTTCGGGGTGTCGTGCGCCGGGTCGAGCGTGATGCTGAGCAGGTGCGCGCTCGCGCCGAGTTCCGGCGACGCCTTCAACTCGCGCGTGATCGCTGCGAAGTTGTTGCTCATCAGGGTGCAGTAATCCGGCAAGGGGCAGCGCGTGTAGATGAAGGTCAGGACGAGCGCGCGCCCGCGATATTGTTGCAGGTTGAGCCGTTTGCCGTCCTGATTGACGAGCGAGAGGGCGGGGACGCTCGCGCCGATTTCGGGTTCGGCCAGCCCTTCGTTTGGCGTCGCTTTGGGCGCGCTCCCGTCGGCGGCGGGGATGGCCTGCGTGATGACCGGGTTTTCGAGCCGCGTGCGCTCTGCGTCAACCACGAGTGTAGCCTGTATGGAGTCGCCAGCGTGCATCACGTCGTAGGCCGAGTCTTCCCTGAGCGTGAAGGGCATCGTCATCGCGTCCATGAAATCGGGGATGGTTTCATGCTCTATGACGACCTGTTGCTGCGCCTTGTTGAAAGAGACGATTTTGCCTCGCAACTGGTAACGCTGCCCGCGATTCGGGTCGGGCGGCGGCGTCGAGCAGGCTCCGAAAGCGATTCCGCACACGAGCAGGAGCAGAAATGATGACAGCGCGCGGCTAAGTTTGTCTGAAATCTTCTTCATAGACGGAGATCGTGCACGATAATTTGGCGGACAAATTTTAAAAATGCCGGGTATGTATAGCATTTTGCCCCGGAGTCTCCCAAGTGGCTCCCAATCGAGCGGTTGCGGGGTCAACTTGTGTGGCAAAACCGAAACACCACTGCAAGTAACCTTGCTAAGCGGCGTAAACCCTCTAGTTTCGCTTTTTACTTCGGAAGTGGAAGCTGCCGCCGTGTAACTTTTTCAATTGAAAGTTAACTCCCGCCTCGCCTGCCCGCGCCGCAAAACGTGCTCCTCGCGCTCAACTTTCGACATATTGGCGCAATTACGCGCAAGTTGGCTTTTCCGGGAGGATGTCCGGCGAAAGTCTCCGTGGGCGGGGAACGATAGTTGCCACGCGTATTCCAGAAACAAAAGTTTCTCCGGTTGGGTGCGTCAAGATTCCCCTTACCAACCTCACCATTGTCAAAGGAAGGTACCTTGATTTGCAGCAGATCAGAATCCTTTATGCCGAGGATTACGATTTAGTCCTCTTTACGGTCAAGCAATTATTGGAACTCGAAGGTTGGCGCGTAGACATTTGCCGCGACGGTTTGGCGGCGTTGAAAAAGCTCGAAAGCGACGACCATTACGATCTGA
>DASYMM010000188.1:0-2445 GCA_036009085.1 Pyrinomonadaceae bacterium
AGCGCGCTCGCCGTCATTACTCTCCTGCTGCTTTCGTTTCATCCGGCACACGCGCAGGCCGCCGCGCCGGGCGCTGAGCGCGAGCGCTACGGCATTGATCGCTACTTGAATATCCGCAGCGTCACTTCGCCCACGCTCTCGCCAGGCGCGGACCGCATCGCGTTTCTCACCAACATCACCGGCACGCCGCAAGTCTGGATGGTCGGAGCGCAGGGCGGTTGGCCCGAGCAGATGACCTTCTATGAGGATCGCGTTGATTTCGTCGAATGGTCGCCGGACGGCTCAGGTCTCATCTTCGCCAAATCGCGCGGCGGCGACGAGAACGCGCAACTCTTCTGGCTCTCGCCCGACGGCGCTCGCATCAGAGCGCTGACGGACGCGCCGAAAGTGCGGCACAACTTCGGCAACTGGTCGCACGACGGAAAGCGAATCAGCTACAGTTCGAACAAACGCAATAAGGATTACTTCGATGTTTACGTGATGGATGTCGCGAGCGGGCGCGAGGAGTTAGTGTATCAACAGGACGGCTCGAACAGTGCGGTCGCGTGGTCTTTCGATGATCGCTGGCTCGTCGTCTCGCATAATAACGAGCAGTTGAGTTTGGATAACGACCTCTATCTCGTCAGCCTCGCGACGAAGCAGACCACGCATCTGACGCCGCACGAGGGCGCAGTGCAGTATGGCAGCGTCTACTTTACACGCGACGGCAGCGCGCTCCTGCTCGGCACAAACGACAAACGCGAATTCTACTCGCTCTCGCGCCTTGATTTGCAGACGAAGCGCATTGAAACCCTCGACGACACGCAATGGGATCTGGCCGGGACTTCGCTTGCCAAGGATGGCCGGATGTTCGCCTATGCGCTGAACCGCGACGGCTTCAGCGAGCTTCATGTGCGCGAAGTGAGCGCGGATGGGCGTCTCGGCGCAAAGGACGAAACCGTCAAGCTACCCGCCAACGGCGTCGTCGGCGGCTTGCGGTTCTCGCAGGACAATCGCAAACTCGCTCTCACCTTCAGCGCGGCCCGCTACAACGGCGATGTCTGGCTCTACGATCTCAAGAGCCGCACGCTCTCTCCAATCACACACAGCTCGCGCGCAGGGATTCCGCAATCATCCTTCGTCGAGCCGCAGTTGATTCACTACAAGACTTTCGACGGGCGCGAGATTCCAGCCTGGTATTACAAGCCGCAGGAATTGCTCGGCGCGGGAAACGGTGTCAACGTCTCGCCGACAGACAAAATGAAAACCAGCATGCCCGTCATCGTTAGCGTCCACGGCGGGCCGGAAGAACAGGAGCGGCCCGCCTTCAGCGTTACTTATCAATACTTCCTCTCGCGCGGCTACGCCATCCTCGCGCCGAACGTGCGCGGGAGCACGGGCTACGGCAAGGCTTACACGCACCTGGACGACGTGCGCCAGCGCGAGGATTCGGTGAAGGATTTGGCGGCGGCGGTCGAATGGCTCAAGACAGAGGGCGGAGCAGACGCGCGCCGCATCGCCGTCATGGGCGGCTCCTACGGCGGCTACATGACGCTCGCCGCCGTCACACTCTACCCCGATTTGTGGGCCGCCGCGGTTGATATGGTCGGGATCGGCAACTTTGAAAGCTTCCTCAAAAACACTTCGGGCTACCGCCGTCGGCTGCGCGAAGTGGAATACGGCTCGCTCGAACGCGACCTCGAATTCCTGCGCTCGATCTCACCGCTCAGCCGCGTCGCCCGCATCAAGACGCCCTTGATGGTGATTCAAGGCAAGAACGACCCGCGTGTTCCCTACACGGAAGCCGAGCAGATCGTCAAAGCCCTGCGCGACCGCAACGCAGCCGTCGAATACAAGCTCTTCGACGACGAAGGCCACGGCATCGCCAAGCTTTCAAACCGCCTCATCGTTTATCCGCTCGTCGCGGACTTTCTTGATCGGTACATGAAATGAGTCACGAGTCTGGAGTCTAGAGTCTAGAGTCAAAAACAAGTTCTGTCTTTCTGTTGACTCCAGACTCTAGACTCCAGACTCCAGACTTTGTGATGTCTGAAACACTCGCCGTCATCAATTGCTCACAACTCGTCACGCTCGGTGGTGCGGCGCGACCGCGCGTCGGCGCGGAGATGCGCGAGCTTGCCATTATCGCAGACGGCGCAATGCTCGTCCGCGACCGCCGGGTTGAACGCACGGGCACGCGCGCTGAGATCGAGCCGTTGATTACAGCCAGCGTCGAAGTGATTGATGCCGGTGGTCGCGTTGTGATGCCCGGCTTCGTTGACGCGCACACGCATCCGGTCTTCGCGGGCACGCGCGTTGACGAGTATGAACAGCGCGCCGTGGGCGCAACCTATCAGGAAATCGCGGCGCGCGGCGGCGGCATTCGCAGCACCGTCAGGCACACGCGCGCCGCCACGCTCGAACAGTTGGTTGACGCCGGGCGGCGTTATAGCGATTGGTTTCTGC
>DASYMM010000189.1:0-3119 GCA_036009085.1 Pyrinomonadaceae bacterium
TCATCTATTTCATCGGCATCGCTTCGACCATCTGGCACTTCGCCAACGGCATCTGGCTCTTTCTGGTTGACTGGGGCATCGTCATCGGCGAACGCGCGCAACGCGCGACGGGTTTCGCCTGCATCGGTTTCGGCGTCGTGCTCTTCGCCTTCTGGATCAACGTGACGATCTCTTTCCTGCGTCCCGGCGGATTGTTCGGAGGACTACTTTACTAATGGCTGCCACTTCAAAAGGAACCAAGATTGCGATTGTCGGCGGCGGACTCGCCGGGCTGGCGGCGGCGATGAAGATCGCCGAGGCGGGTCACGAAGTCGATCTCTTCTCGGTCGTGCCCGTCAAGCGTTCTCACTCGGTCTGCGCGCAGGGCGGCATCAACGGCGCGGTCAACACCAAAGGCGAAGGCGACTCGAAGTGGGAGCACTTCGACGACACGGTTTACGGCGGCGACTTTCTCGCCAACCAACCGCCCGCCAAGGCCATGTGCGAGATGGCTCCCGCGATCATCTATCTCTTCGACCGCATGGGCGTGCCCTTCTCGCGCACGAAGGAAGGCTTGCTCGACTTCCGACGCTTCGGCGGCACGAAGCACCACCGCACGGCCTTTGCCGGAGCCTCGACCGGACAACAACTCTTGTACGCGCTCGACGAACAGGTGCGCCGCTACGAAGTCTCCGGCAAGGTGAAGAAGTACGAAGGCTGGGAGATGTTGTCGCTCGTTCTGGACGACCATCAGGTCTGTCGCGGTCTCGTGGCGATGAACCGCCACACGCTCGAACTCAAAGCCTTCCCCGCCGACGCGGTGATCATGGCGACGGGCGGCCCCGGCCTCATCTTCGGCAAGTCAACGAACTCGATGGTCTGCACCGGAAGCGCGGTCTCGGCCTGCTATCAACAGGGCGCGCGTTACGCCAACGGCGAGTTCATACAGGTTCACCCGACTTCGATTCCGGGCGAAGACAAGTTGCGCCTGATGTCCGAGTCGGCGCGCGGCGAGGGCGGGCGCGTGTGGGTTCCGCGACAGAAGGGCGACAAGCGCGCGCCCGCTTCGATTCCCGAAAAAGAGCGCATCTATTTTCTCGAAGAGAAATATCCGGCCTACGGCAACCTCGTGCCGCGCGACATCGCCACGCGCGAAATCTTTCAAATCTGTCTGGACGGCATGGGCGTCGGCGGCGAGAATCAGGTCTATCTAGACCTCACGCACATAGACGCCGCCGAACTCGACCGCAAGCTCGGCGCGATTCTCGAAATCTACGAGATGTTCGTCGGCGACGACCCGCGCCACGTGCCGATGCGAATTTTTCCCGGCGTCCATTATTCGATGGGCGGCCTGTGGGTTGACTCGAACCAGCGGACGAACATTCCCGGTTTGCTCGCGGCGGGCGAGTGCGATTATTCGATTCACGGCGCGAACCGTCTCGGCGCAAACTCGCTCGTCAGTTGCGTCTATGGCGGCTTCATCGCCGCGCCCGCCGCGCTCGAATACGCGCAGAACGTCGAACGCGGAAACGGCGCAAACGGCTCGAAGATTTACGACGATGAGTTGAAGTTGCAGCAAGGCTTCAACGACGAATTGATGAAGCAGTCGGGCGGCGAGAACCAGCACATCATCCACGAAGAGATGGGCAAGTGGATGACGGACAACGTGACGGTCGTGCGTTACAACGACCGTCTGAAAGCGACCGACAACAAGTTGCTCGAACTCATCGAACGCTACAAGCGCATCTCGATCAGCGATTCCAACATGTGGGCGACGATGGCTCTGCCGCACGCGCGCCAACTCTGGAACATGCTCCAACTCGCGCGCGTCATCACGCTCGGCGCGCTCGCACGCGACGAGTCGCGCGGCGCGCACTACAAGCCGGACTTCCCCAACCGAGACGACGAGCGTTTTCTCAAGACCACCATCGCGGAGTATTCCGGCGAAGGCCCCGTGCTCTCTTACGAAGACGTTGACGTTTCGCTCATCAAGCCGCGCGTGCGCGATTACAGCCACAACAAACAGGAAACGGCGACCTCTGCCGTCGCAGTCGCGGCGAAAGCTTCCGGCCTGCCGCCGAAAGATGGCGCGTCGCAAGTTCCTCTGGAGGGGTCGGAGTTGAAGCCGAAGGATTTGAGCGGCGCGGTCGTGTGGACGCAGGACAAAGAGAAGGTCGTTGACGTGAATCACGGCGAGGCCGAGACGCGCGGCGAACGTGGTAAATCAATCGAAGACGCGGGGGGTAAATCAGACGAACTATGAGCGCACAACAAGAGCAGCACGCACATCCGCACGGCGCGAGCGACACGGTTCACGGCACGCCGGAGAAGTTCGTCGAGATACGCATCAAGCGGCGCGACCGCCCCGACGCGCCGCAGCGTTGGGAGGAATTTCGCGTCTCTTATCGCCCCAATCTCAACATCATCTCGTGCCTGATGGACATTCAAAAGAATCCCGTCACGAAGGACGGCACGAAAACTACGCCCGTCGTCTGGGACATGAATTGTCTGGAACAGGTGTGCGGCATCTGCACGATGGTCATTAACGGCAAGGTGCGACAGTCGTGCTCCGCGCTCGTGGATCAGTTGGAGCAGCCGATCACGCTGGAGCCGATGACGAAGTTTCCGAACGTCCGCGACCTTGCGGTTGACCGCTCACGCATGTTCGAACACTTGAAGCAGGTCAAGGCTTGGATCGAGATTGACGGCACGCACGATCTCGGCCCCGGCCCGAAGATGACGCAGGACGAGGTGGCCGAACGCTACGCCTACTCGCGC
Source organism: Pyrinomonadaceae bacterium (assembly GCA_036009085.1). GTDB lineage: Bacteria > Acidobacteriota > Blastocatellia > Pyrinomonadales > Pyrinomonadaceae > JAIVJZ01. The sequence goes on from DASYMM010000189.1 coordinate 2,758, forward strand.
TGCATGACGTGCGGCTGTTGTCTGGAAGCCTGCCCGCAATATGATGGCGATCAGTACATCGGGCCGCAGGCCATCGCGCAGGTGCGCTACCAGAACATGCACCCTTCGGGCAAGATGACGCGCGACGAGCGGCTCGAAGGCATCATGGGCGACGACGGCATCACCAATTGCGGCAACGCGCAGAACTGCGTGCGCGTCTGCCCGATGTCCATTCCCCTGACGAAGGCCATCTACGAGGAAAACCGCGAGACGGTCTGGCACGGATTATTCGGCTGGTTCAAACGATAGTCACGGGCTGACGCTTGAAGAGCGGGCGCGACGGAAGGACGATAGCTTCCGTCGCGCCCTTTTTAGCAGCGTCC
>DASYMM010000190.1:0-3735 GCA_036009085.1 Pyrinomonadaceae bacterium
AGGCCAAGTGCGCGCCCTCGCCGGAAACGCCGCCGTGCGCTCCGTCTGGGACAACGAGCGGTTTCACTACTACGACTTGCAGGCGCGCACGCTCACGGGCGTCGAGCGCGTGCGCTCGGACAGCACTTTTCGCGGGCGCAACGCGAACCTCCCCGTCTCCGGCAAAGGCGACTTCTCCGTCCTCGTCATTGACTCCGGCGTAGATGCCACGCACGACGATCTCAAACTCGGCCAGACCGTCATCCAGAACGTGCAGATCTTGACCGGAACGGACACGGTCGAAGAAGGCTACACGCCCGTCACCGTCCTTGAGAACGTGCCGAACACGGATCAGACCGTCGGCCACGGCACGCACTGCGCCGGGATTATCGGCGGCACGGGCGCGCGCTCCGGCGGCAAGTACGCGGGCGTCGCACCGGGCACGAAGGTTATCGGCGCGGGACTCGGCGCGGGGCTGTTCGTCTTGAACGCCCTCGGCGCGTGGGAGTGGGGGCTGGCGAACCAGTACGTCTACAACATCAAAGTGGTCTCGAACTCCTACGGCAGCTTCGACACGTTCGACCCGAACGACCCGCTCAACATCGCAAGCCGTGCGGCTTACGACAACGGCATCACGGTCGTCTTCGCGGGCGCAAACTCCGGCCCCGGCAAGAACACCTATAACAAGTATGCGAAAGCGCCCTGGGTGATCGGCGTCGCGGCGGGCACGAAAGAGGGCGGTCTCGCTTCCTTCTCCTCGCGCGGTCTGCCTGCCGACGAACGCCTCGGCGACAGCGACCCGCTGAACGACTACGACGCGCCGACCATCACCGCGCCCGGCACCGGTCGCGAGTTTGAATCGAACGCCGCGAAGTTTTCCGCCGCTTACATCTCGACGCGCTCGACCTCGAACCTCGTCGCCAACGGCACGACCGACGACGCCGAACTCGCCCCCGGCGAGATTCCCTTCTACACGCAAATCTCCGGCACCTCGATGGCGACGCCTTACGTCGCCGGAGTCGTCGCCCTGATGCTCGACGCCGACCCGACCTTAACGCCCGACGAGATCAAACAGATCATCGTCGAGACGGCGACGCGCATGCCCGCTTACGCGGACTACGAAGTCGGCGCGGGCTACATCAACGCCTACGCCGCCATAGATAAAGTCTTCAACCGCACGCGCACCTACAATCTCTTCAACCACCCGACCTTCAACGCGCAATACTCCATCAGCGGCCCCGCGCCCGAAGCCTTCCACATGGACTTCGACCCGACGGGCACGCCCGGCGCGGCGTCGCCGAACTCGAAAACTTTCACCGTGGAACCGGGCATGAGCGTGCTCGACGTGTTCGCTTCTTACGACAACGCCGCCGGAACCGGCGACGGCAATGTGATCGGCATGATTCTCTTCGCGCCCGATGGCAAGTCGTATTCGAGCGGCATCGCGCTGCCCGTCCTGAGCGCGCCGAGCGGTCAGATCGTGGTGCGCGATCCGATTCCCGGACAGTGGCGTCTGGAGTTGCGCGGCGCGCGCGGTCTGGCCGCCGTCCCCGGCGTCAGCCTGCCCACTTCGGGTGCGTCTCTGCCCGGCCCCGTGGACGGCACGATCAAGCAACAGAAGTTCACGCTCGCGCCCATCGGCGACATCAACGGCCACTCTTTGCAGGAACAGATCGAAACCGCGCTCAAGAATCGCCGCATGGACATCTTCGACGACGGCCTCTTCCACCCCGCACAACCCGTCACGCGCGCCGACTTCGCACGCACGCTCTTCCTGAACACACCCGTCCGCCAGACGGCCAGCGGCTCCCCGAAATTTTCGGACGTGACCGGCGACTTCGCCGCGCTCGCAGAATCCCTGACCGCGAACGGTTCGACGCTGCGCGACTACAACTTCGCGCCCGCCGGACTGCTCGGCGCAAGCGGCACAAACTTCAACCCGGACGGCGCAACGAGCCGCCTCGATCTCGCCGTCGCTTTCATACGCGCGCTCGGCCTCGACACGGAAGCGAAAGCGAAGGTCGGGCAGAACGTCACCTCCGGCGGCATCACGCTCACGGACAACGCGCAGATACCGTCCGCGCTTCGCGGCTACGTCCAACTAGCGATTGATCGCGGCTTCCTCGAAGTCTATCCGGCGGAGGTCAAACAGGTCGCCCCCGGCCAGTTCGTCGTGCTGCCCGGCCCGCGCGTCGAACCCACGAACGGGCTGACGCGCGCCGCGCTCGCCGCGAAAGTCAACCTCTTCGCGGGGCGTTTCGCGGCTGGCAACTAGCACGCTCGACCCTCTGGCTTCGATGTGACGCCGCTCCGACCGAGGGCGGCGTCGCACGAAGCGACCAACCACATCCTTCGCACAGACGCACAACAATTTTTTAGAGACTCTAAGAATTTCAGGCGATAGCCATAAAAATTTACAGGAGAAAAAAGATGAGTTCACCGTCCGCACACGCCAACCGCAAAGCTCGCCGCAGGACAAGCAAAAGGGCAGGCAAAGTCTTCTTTGTACTTTGCGCCCTCGCCCTCGTCGCCGCGCTACCCGGCGCGTTGTTCGTCAACCCGGCCGCGCGCGCCGCCGCCACCACCGCGCCCGCCGACAAGCTCGACCTGAACCGGACGCCCGTGCCCGACTTCAACATCAATCTCGGCAAAAGCGTCGTGCGCCTGCCTTCTCCTTCGCAGCTACAGGGACTCAACACCTTGAAAGCCAACCTCGGCGACTCAAACATCACCGCGCGTTGGGACAAGACGACCGGCTCCGTGGACACCATCATGGACTTCGCCTCGCAGCCCTCCTCGCTCGAACCCGAAGCCGCCGCGCGCGAGTTCATCGCCGCGAACGCCGCCATCTTCGGCATCAACGATTTGACAACGTTGCGCCTCAAGCGCGACACGCCCGCGCTCGGCGGGCACCTGCTCTATTTTGAACAGATGTATCAGGGAATGCCCATCGCGGGTCGCGGCGTCGGCGTCGTGTTGGACGGCGAAGGCCGCGTCAAAGCCGTCTCCGGCCCCTATCAAAAAGATTTGAACGTCGTCCTGAACCCGTCGCTCGACGGCGCGGCGGCCATCGCAAAGGCGCAAACCGACCTCGCGAAGTTTAAAGTTCAATGGGTGGCGGGCGTGGCCGATGTGTTGAATCCCGCGCTCGACAAACTCGTGGGGCAACTCGGCGCGATGGCCGTGCCGCACCCGCAACTCAACATCTTCCCGACGACGGCGGGCGCGCGGCTCGCTTACAAGTTCTACGTCTTCTCGCGCAACCCGTTCGGCGTTTTCAAATACCAGATCGACGCCGCGACCGGCGAAATTCTCTACCGCGAAGACACCGTGCGCTACCAGCAAGCGCCCGAAGTGCCGCTCAACTTCTCCGCCGACATCTACCCGACTTACCCTTGCATCAGCAAAAAACTGCAAGACGAAGGCATCATCGAAAACGGCGCGAACGGCGCGCCCTGCGGCCAACTCCGCGTCAACCTGCGCAAGTTTGACCAGACCAACATCGTGACCGGCTTGAACGGCACGCTCACCGGCACGCACGCGCACATCGAAAACGTGCTCGCCGGAAAACTCCCGTTCGCGCAGGCCGCGCTCGGCACTTGGTACTTCGCTAAGGACGACCCGACCAACTTCGAGGCGCGCACCACGGACGCCGCGCACTACGGCCCCGCAGCCGAACCCGCCGAGCATCAAGGCGAAATCTCGCAGTTCTTCTACATCACCAGCTTGCTCGAATACATTGACTATCTACACGTC
>DASYMM010000191.1:0-7708 GCA_036009085.1 Pyrinomonadaceae bacterium
GCCGGATTCCGCTCTACGAACTCGAAGGCGGCGTAAAGGTGCGCTGCGTGCTCTACGACATGGCGGCGGCTGTCGCGGCAGACAATCAAGCGGCGGAGAACGCGGCAACCTAAAATAGATTAGCTACAAACCTGGAACTCACCGCAGAGGCGCGGAGCAAAGCCGCAGAGTTGACGCAGAACAAAAGCACTTCAATTTTGAAACCAGTAATGCTTAACTCTCTGCGCGAACTCTGCGTTCCCTCTGCGTCTCTGCGGTGAAGATTTCTGTTTGCGAAGTTAGTTTCTAATTTATGAGCACTAACGAACGTTTGGAGCGCGTGCCGGATGCGGAAGCGCAAGCGGCGCGGGCGCGTGATGCGCGGGAGCCTGACGCGCGTGCGGAAGAGCTTGTGCGCGTGCGTGGCTTGTTCAAGCACTTCCCGGTGGCGGCGAGCGACGACGTGGTGCGCGCGGTTGACGGCGTGACGTTCGATATTTTCAAGGGCGAGACGCTCGGACTCGTGGGCGAGTCGGGTTGCGGGAAGTCAACCGTGGGGCGTTGCCTGTTGCGCCTGATCGAGCCGACGAAAGGTGAAATCTCTTTTGAAGGCAAGGACGTGCTCGCGCTTTCGGGCAAGGCTCTGCGGGGCGTGCGCGCCGAGATGCAGATCATCTTTCAAGACCCGTATGCGAGCTTGAACCCGCGCCTGCGCGTGCGCGACATCGTTGCGGAGCCGCTCGTGATTCACGGCACGGGGACGAAGCAGGAGCGGCGCGAGCGCGTCGCGGAGTTGCTCAAAAAGGTCGGACTCGATCCCGATTACATGAACCGTTATCCGCACGAGTTTTCGGGCGGGCAGCGGCAGCGGCTCGGCATCGCGCGTGCGCTCGCTTTGAACCCGAAGTTGATCGTGGCGGACGAGCCGGTTTCCGCTCTGGACGTGTCGGTGCAGGCGCAGGTCATCAACCTGCTGGAAGATTTGCAGTCGGAGTTTGACCTGACCTATCTGTTCATCTCGCACGGCCTCGCCGTCGTCGAACACATCTCGAACCGCGTGGCGGTGATGTATCTGGGTCGGATCGTCGAAGTGGCCTCGGCGGTCGAACTCTACGCGAACCCACAGCATCCGTACACACGCGCGCTGCTCTCGGCCATCCCCGTGCCCGACCCGACGCGCAAACGCGAACGCATCGTGCTCACGGGCGACGTGCCGACGCCGATCAACCCGCCCAAAGGTTGCCGCTTTCACACGCGCTGCCCCGAAGCGATCCCCGAATGCTCGCAGATCGATCCAGACCTGCGCGAAGTCGCACCCGGCCACACCGTCGCCTGCATACGCGTGCCCGGTTGGGCAGACGCGCCGACCGCTCCTTCCGTGCCGGTCAAGCCCGCTTGAGTTTCGTGCGGAAAGCACTCACCGCAGAGATGCAGAGACGCGCGCAGAGAGTCGAATCTTCTTCTCTGCGTCAACTCTGCGGCCTGGCTCCGCGCCTCTGCGGTGAGTCGTAAGTTTTAGTCGCACTCAACTGCAAATTGCGATAGTGTTTAAGAGATGATGACTGTGGACGACGAACATCGGCGGCAGCTTGCGCGCGTGTTGCAGGGAGCTTACTCCGGCGAGTTGGCGGCGGCTTACGCTTATCGAGGGCACTGGAAGTCTCTGCGGGCGGGAGCGGAGCGCGAGCGCATCCGGCAGATCGAGGATGAGGAATGGGTGCACCGTGAGAAGGTGAAAGCGATCATGGCCGCGCTCACGGTTGCGCCCGTTGCCGCGAGAGAAAAATTGATGTGGACCATTGGCCGCGTGCTCGGCTTCTCCTGTCACCTGACGGGCTGGTTTTTGCCGATGTACTTTGCCGGAAGGCTTGAGAGCGGAAACGTCGAAGAGTATGAGACGGCGGCGCGACATGCGCGCCAACTCGGATTCGCAGAGTTTGCCGCCGACCTCGAACACATGGCGCGCGTCGAAGGCGAACACGAAATATTCTTCCGCGAGATGGTCACGAGCCATCCTTTGCTGCCGTGGATGCGTAAACTTTTCGGTTGGAGTTGACAACAGCTATCGTGCGGACGGGGAGGCCAAAACAGGATATGACGGAGCAAACGGCTGGGAAATGGAACAAACTCGCCCTCGCGCTGGGCATCATCGCCTGTGTGCTGGCGTTGTCCGCCGCGCTCGTCCGCTACGTTCGCTCCGGCGAAGTGGATGTCACCAAGATCGCGGCGGGCGTCTTTATCGCCGCAGTGATCTACGCGTTGACGAGACAAAGTAGCTCTCGTAAAGAATAACCAACCGGAATTGATGCGGTACGCGTCAGCCGTCGCGACGTTTCAAATAGCACGACGTGGCAAGCGTGACGGAAGTTGAAACCGCCCACTCCGAACAGACGTATCTACAGACGATGACTAATCTATTGCGGCGCGCTTTTACTCTCGGGACTGACGTTTACGTCGCGCCGCGCTTACCCTAAAACTTCCAACAACGGAGAACTCCCCATGAATCGTCTGGTTGCGATTGTCGTGCTCGTCGTCGGTATCCTGCTCTTGGTGGCGGGCGTAATGAAACTTTTGCCGGGTGCGGCGGGCGGCGGCGGCGCGCTCTGTTTCCTCGGCGTCGTGATGCTCGGTTTGAGCTTCATCCCGCGCACGCCCGCCGGGTCGGACGCGCCCGCGCCGATGTCCGAGGCCGAAAAAATCACTTCGATCTTTTACGAACCGGCGCGCGTCTTTCAAGAGTTGCGCGTGCGTCCCTACTGGGGCACGGCTTTTCTCGTCGTCGCGCTCAGCATCGCCGTCTTCCAACTCGCTTACACGCAACGCATCGGAGCCGAGACTATCGCCCTCGCCACGATAGACAAGACCATCGAAGGCGGGTTCATTCCGGCTGAACGCGCGGGCGAGATTCGTGAGAACGCGGCGGAAGCGGCGCGTGCGCCGTTCGCCAAAGTCGGCGGCGCACTGAACGGCATCGTCTTCACGTTCGTCTTCATGGCGATCCTCGCCGGACTCTACATGCTCGGCGTGTTGGTGTCGGGCGCGCGGATCAAGTTTTGGCAGTCGTTATCCGTCGTGGTCTATGCTGCGTTGCCCGTCGTCGTGTTGCAGAACTTGATCAGCCTGCTTCTCTTATACATCAAGTCGCCGGACGACATTGATCCGATCAAGGGTCAACGCGGGCTGGCGCACGCAGACCTCGGCGTGCTCTTCAACCCGGCGGAGCACCCGTACCTCTTCGTGCTCGGCAGCAGCCTCGGACTCTTCACGCTTTACGGCATCTGGCTCACGGCTTCGGGCTTGCGCCACGCGGGCGAGAAAGTGACGAGCGGCACGGCGTGGTCAATCGCCCTCGGCCTGTGGTTGGTCACCGTACTGCTCGGTTTGGGCGCAGCCGCACTGTTCCCGACGTTCCTGTAAAGACGCAGAGGCCGGTAAAAAAAGATGTCAGATGCTAGATGCCGGATGTTAGTCAGAAGCAAACCGCTTTGACTAACATCCGGCATCTAGCATCCGGCATCTTTAGTTTTATTCGTAACGCAAGGCTTCGATGGGATCGAGTCGGGCGGCTTTCCATGCAGGCCAGAGTCCGAAGATGAGGCCGATGCCGACGCTGGCGACGAAGCCCGCGACGGGCGCCCACAGCGGGACGTAAGACGGCACAAAGATGCTGATGAGGAACGTCGTCCCCCAACCGAGCAGGAGGCCGACCAGTCCGCCGAAGCCCGTCAGGGTCATCGCTTCGATGAGAAACTGCCAGAGGATGTCTGCGCGGCGCGCGCCGATGGCTTTGCGGACGCCGATCTCGCGCGTCCGCTCCGTCACGGAGACGAGCATGATGTTCATCACGCCGATGCCGCCCACCATCAAGCCGACCGAAGAGATGACGACCATCGCAATCGCCACGCCCGAAGTGATCGAACGGAAATTCGAGATGGCCGACTCGGCGGTCGTCACGCCGAAGTTGTTCTTCTCGCCAAACGGCGTCTGGCGGCGCACGCGCATCATGTCCACCACCTGATCCTGCGCTTCCTCCATCCGTCCGGGTTTCGCCACGGCAAAAATAAACACGTCCTCGGCGTTCGGCTTGAGTTTGCGCGCCACGGTATAGGGCATGTAGATGACGTTGTTTTCGTCGTTGTTGCCGCCGCCCCCGCCGAGTTGGTCGCGCTTCTCGAAGACGCCTATGACGCGAAACTTGTTGCCGCCGATGTCGAGTTCCTGTTCGAGCGGCGACCCGAACGGGAAGAAGTTTTCCGCCACACTCGCGCCGATCACGCACACCTGCTGGTTTTGATCGTTTTCAAACTCGGAGAAGAAACGCCCGTCGGACACGTTCTCGATTCCGGCGCGCTCGTAGTCGGGCAGAGTGCCTTGCAGGCGGACGGCGGAGGAAGTTTTGCCGTTGGCCGAAACGTTGATCTTCGAGCCGAAGAAATTGTTGGTGATGTCGAGGAAGGGCACGGAGAGTTCGACCGCCGGGAGCGCGCGCAAGGCCATCGCGTCTTCAAAGGTCAACTCTTTACGCATCCGCTCCTCGCGCGAGCGGCGTCCCACCTGAATGCCCGTCTCGAACTTCGTGAGGATGATCGTGCGCGTGCCGAAAGATTCGATCTCCTTGGTGACGGCTAGATCGATGCCGCTGATGATCGAAGCGATAGCCATCACCGTCCAGACGCCGATCACGACGCCCACCACGGTCAACGCCGAGCGCAGCTTATTCGAGCGCAAGGTCGCCAGCGCCATCTTCAAGTTTTCGTAAATATCGCTTCTGAGTAATTTCATAAGACAGTGACAAGGGACAAGTGACAGGTGACGAGATTAAAACAGTGGCAGGTGACGGGATGAAAGGCAACTTTGAAGCTGAGTCTTCTTTTGCTTTAACTTGTCACTCGTCACTTGTCACTCGTCACTGCTTTCTAGTCTGAGCGTAACGCTTCAATCGGGTCGAGCCGCGCGGCTTTCCACGCGGGGATGATTCCGGCCATGACGCCGATGCCGCCGGAGACCGTGACGGCGACGATGACGGCGACTATCGAAAGATAGGTCGGGAAGAAGATGGCGGTTAAGACGCGCCCGACGATCCACGCGAGCAGCACGCCCGTTGCGCCGCCGAGCGCGGAGAGCGTCATGGCTTCCACGAGAAATTGTTTGAGGATGTCGCCGCGCCGCGCGCCGAGCGCCTTGCGGATGCCGATCTCTTTCGTCCGCTCCGTGACGGAGACGAGCATGATGTTCATGATCACGATGCCGCCGACGACAAGTGCGATGGCGGGCACGGCGATGGCGACGATGAAGATCGAGCCGAAGATGCGGTCGCGCAAGCCCGTGATGGCGTCGGGCGTCATGATGCCGAAGTTGTCCTTCTCGTTGGCGGGCACGCGACGGCGCGCGCGCATGAGTTGGCGCGCTTCTTCGACGGCGTCGTTGAAGAGTTCGTCTGACTTGGCGGTGGCGACGAAGTAGAGCGAGCGGTTGTTGCGGAAGCCGCCGAACTGGTTGCCGTAGGTCTTCAAAGGGATATTGATGAAGTTGTCCTGCGGGATGCCGAGCACGCTGCCCTTGACGACGGCCACGCCCACGACGCGGTAGGGCAGCCCGCGTATGGAAATCTCCTCGTTGATCGGGCTGGTGGTGGGAAACAACTTGGAAGCCACGTCTGCGCCGAGGAAGGCGACGCGCGAGGCGGTCTGGTTCTCCGTCTCGGTGAAGAAACGCCCGTCGGCGATCTCGACGGCGTTGATCTCCGCGACGTTGGCGGTCATGCCGTCAATGGGAACTTCTTCGAGAATCTCCGCGCCGCGTTTGACCTGCGCGCGCGTGGGTCGTGCGCCCGCGCCGAGTTTATCTATGAGCACGGTGCGCGCCTTCAGATAGTCGAAGTCGTCCATCGTCAAATCTTTGTTGCGGCGCGTGGCGGCGGCGATGGTGTCCGTGTCTTTGAAGTCCTCGAAAATGTTGAAGCGTTGAATGGTGAAAGACTTCGCGCCGATGCCTGCGATCTTTTCGTCAACGTAGCGATTGAAACCCTGTATGAGCGAGACGACGACGACAACCGCCGTGACGCCGATGATCATGCCGAGGAGCGTCAGAGCCGAACGCAGTTTGTGCGCCCAGACGGCGGCGAACGCGAGTTTTAAAGTTTCGATTAATTTCACGACTGCATTATTACGGGCGAAGATTGCATTTAGTTGCACGGCCGACATTGTCCGTTGTCGGTCGTTAGTTGTTCGCGTAAAAGGGGATTATGAAGCGCGCGGCGTTGAGGGTCAAACGGAGATAAAGGGAAGCGGGACAAAGGAAAAAGGAAGCATCACCTGTGTTAATCGAGCGCGCCCGTTAAATGTTGACAGGCAACCAGGGCAGGCGTATAAGCAAATTGTCGTTCTGGTTCTATTGACGAAATCTCTATAACCCCTCTCGCAACCTTACATAGCAACTTAGGTACAAATAAATAGCAGTGCTGTAGTCGGTTCACGCGTGGGAAATGCTGCGCTGACAGGAAACACTTAATCTACTGAGCGGCGATACGTTCCTCACCTTCTAAGGAGAAAACAAGATGACTTATAAACGCTCCTTTTTCGCCCTCGTAATGTTAGCTACGCTCGTCGCTACCGGGTACATGCTCGTAGTAAAGCCCGGCGCTGCCGAACAAAAGAAATTAACGAATCGTAAAGGCCCCCGTACCTTGCCGCCCGCCGCAAAGAGTCAGGTTGAGGGACTCGTCATTGAGAACCTGAGATTTGAGTACGGCGATGAAATGACCGTGTATGATATTTTCAACCACACGGATAAAGCGGTTCTCTCAATCGTCGTGCGCGCCGCCGACTTCACCCTAACATCGGACGCTGATCCCGGCACAGTCTTGATCCCGGCGGGTGCACAGCATGTCGGCAGAATACCTACCGACAATATCAAGGATGATACGCCTCTTATTCTGAGTGCCGCGACCTTTGAAGGAGAGGAAGCTAAAGGCTCACCCAAGGACGTGCGACGAATGCAGGAACAGCGGCGCGAGAAGACCAAAAGGGGAGGGCAACTGAAAATGCCCGACCGGTAGTAGTAATGGCGCGATCATTTTAAGTCAAGGAGAAGAGGATGAAAAAGAACTCTCGCCTGCTAACTTTCTTCGCGCTATTGCGATGCGTGCCATGCTTGGCAATCGCCGTGTTCGCAGCCTGCGCCGCTGGTAAGAGTTACACTGAGCGATACAGAAATTGTTTTGCTTCAGGAAACCAATGTGATAATTACTTTACAAAATTCGCCGACTTCATTCTTACAACCAATAACGGTCAATACCGCATTACATCGGAGGGATATGGTGCGGGCTGCATCGGTCGGCGGGATGACAATTCCGAACTCTGTTATCCATTGTTCGACACAGAACAGTGGTACGATGTAAATCAAAATGTAACGCGTTTTCACCAAGAGACGCGCTCCGTTTCCAGTTGTTCGATGGGACAGCCAAGCTATATATTCTTTCAATCACATTTTCGAGCAAGACTATAGCTGCGTAACCCCTACTCCAACCCCGACACCAACTCCAACAGGTTGCCCTGACTATTGTGAGCAAACAGGAGCAGGGTATCGTCCAAGAGATTATTGTACTTATCCTGTCAGGGGGTGTCCGCCAGGGTGGGGTTTGCCCTCTAGAAATAGCAATTGCTGTTGGAATGGCACTCCGATACTTGTTGATGTTGAAAGCGATGGGTTTGAACTTACCAACGCCGCC
>DASYMM010000192.1:0-5072 GCA_036009085.1 Pyrinomonadaceae bacterium
ATCCGAAGAAAGATCGCGGCGGGAACCAACGCCCCGAGCAACAGACCGAAACGGGCATAAGCCTCCCCGGTCGTGAGCGGACGGCGCATCAACACAACGTCTTGCTCTTCACGCGCGTTGCGAAAAAGATGCAAGTGCTGTTCGGCCTCCGCGTCCCAGTGCATGAGCCAGTTCAGCCGTGCACACGGATCGTTTGCGTGCCCGAAAGGTGTGGTTGCGGCGGTTGCGGTTTCGTTTGCGAGATGGATGTTGTGCATGGCTCGTCTCCGTTGACGTTGCCCGTCGTGTCAGTTTCGTTGAGAGGTTCCGGCGCGGCGTGTGTTTGGAGCGACTCGATTCGCCGCAGGCGCGCACACGCGGCGTCGAGCAGGCGTGCGACCCTGCGTGCGGCGCGCTCGTCTTCAAGCAGCGAGAGGAGGTCAACGGCGCGCGCGTAAGTTTCAAGCAGGGCGGCAAAGAGCGTGCGCGCCCCGGCGAGATATTCCGTCGTCGCGGGCGCATCCGTTGACGTTCCGGCGTGCGTACTTTCCAAGACTTCGCGCAACTCTGCGAGGGCGTGGAGAAGTTCGAGCCGCGAGTCGGCGTGATGTGCACGAAGGCGCGCGAGGTTGCGTCGCCCGTGGCAGAGCGCGGCGATGCGCAGGTCGTCGCCCGTGCGCCCGCCGATGCGGCACAACTCCGTCTCGCGCGGCGCGGGTTGAGGCGACGCCGCTTCGTCCGCGTCTGCGACGAGGAGCGCGAGGCCGACGTAGCGTTCGACCGCAGCTATCGTTTCGCGCACCGCGCCGCTCGTCGCCTCGTTGTTCTCTGCGGAGACTTCTTCCGCTATGTCTCCGGTGCGATACAGGGATGCGAGTAGCGCGCGGCGCGCGTCCTCCGTGCGTTGTTCGCGCGTGGGGGAAACTTCCGGCGTGGCCGCTTCGTGTTCGACGCGTCTGAATTTTTTATGAACGAACGGGCGGGAGAGAAGTGTGAGCGGCCAGAGCAAGGCCGCGCCCGTCGCATGTAGGAGCGAGCGCGTGCGCGTGGCGGTTGCGGGTTGACGTAGAAAATTGGCGACGCCGAAGGGGGCGGCGGCGGCGAGATAGATGATGAAGAGTTCGCTTAAAAGCATGACGCCCTTCGCTAGGGCAACGAACATGCCAACGCCCCGACGCGGGTTGCAGCGCAGCGAGCGCGTGCGGGCATTCATTCACAGCATTAAGGTTAGTTGTTTTTGCGTCGGTGGCAGGGGAGGGCACGCGGGTTCAAATGGACGCGCGTGCGTTTGGCAAAGCGCGCGAGCCGGGTCGTGCGGTTGGCATTCTGCAAAGCGCGTGGGTGAGTTGACGATGAGTTAAGGGTGTCCGAAAGCGTATCAGAAAAAGTCGCAGATGGGTTGCAGAGTGAACGATTGAGAAACTATCCGGTGCGGCCACGCGTTGAGTCGGCTGGCCGTCTGAAATGTCACGCCAAAGTTGCGCGCGTGTAAAGCGAATGTAAAGTGCGTGAGAAACTTGGCAAATATGCGCGCGCGTCTGACGCTCGCATTGCGTCGATTGACGGCGCGGGGGCTTTCGCGCTCGACTTGAAAGTTGTGGCCTTCGATTTGCTAAGCTGAGAGCAAGTGCTCAAGCCGCACGGCGAGGCTCAACAACAAATTGGAACTTTTTCGCTACCTTGAGCGTCTTACAGTACGAAAGAAAATAAACCAGCAGGTAACGCAATCATGACGACGAACAAATCCATCAAGATCATCAAACGGGGCGAACGCGCCGCACTGGAAGCCGAAGCCTCTGCCGCTCAGAGTGAACAGAAGAAGTCTGCGACCGAGTCGGCGCGCGACGTGGTGGCAACTGTGTCGGAGTGGGTGAACGAGTTTCAACAGAAGCGTCGCACCGAAACTTCGCAAGCCTTGAAGACGCTCTTCGGCGAGACGACTCCGCAGCCGACCAAAGCGTAGATTCCCGACAACCGAAACTAATTTCCTGCGCCTGACGCGTCCCACCCGGATGCGTCAGGCGCAAACTCTTTTGCTGTAAGCCAAAACCTTCACCGCCGCAGACGCGGAGCCAAGCCGCAAAGGTGCGCGGAGGAAAGCATTCAACTCTCTGCGTCAACTCGGCGGCTTGGCTCCGCGTCTGCGGCGGTGAGTCTTATTGCTTAGTCATACTCAACGCAACCCGCTAAAGAAGAATCGGCTCGCCCGCCCGACTATTGACACGGGAGGGGAGCGCGCGTAGCATGCGCGCCACATCCCCTGACAAAAGAGGCTTTCAAACGTCTATGTCCGCAAACTCCAAGAAGCCGTCGAAGAAGCGTGGCGCGCGTCCTCTCTCTGACACTGTCCGCAAGCCGCTCGCGTCGCCCGGCCACCCGCTCACACGCGCCAAGCCGGAGGAACGCGCGCACCCCGCCGAGCGCAAAGTCAAACACAAACGACGCGCCGGTGATGAAGGGTAACGACCGGCAGTTGACCGCTCGCAATGGACGCGCGCGCCGACGCAACTTTTTGCTTTTCAATCTTGCCGGTTCGTGCTTAATATAGCGCGCTCGTAGATTTTCCGCGTTTTACCTGCACGCTCCGGCGCGCACGCAAGCGGTTCGGCGTGACGCGAATTTTCCGTGGGGCTGTCGTCATATAATTCTTGAGGAGGCTAATTTAGAATGACTTACGTTGTGTGCGAACCCTGCTTTGGCTGTCGTTATACGGACTGCGCTCTGGTCTGTCCCGTCGAGGCGTTTCATCTCGACGACGAGATGGCCGCGCTCGTGATCAACCCCGAAACCTGCATTGATTGTGACGCGTGCGTGCCGGAATGCCCGGTCGAGGCTATCTTCGCCGAAGACAAAGTTCCGGCAGAATGGGCGCACTACACAGAGATCAACGCCGACCGCTCGCTCCGCGCCGGTTTACCGATCCAGAGCGAAAAACTCGATGCGTTGTGCTGAGACTCTGCGATGGTATGACGACCCGCGCTCCGGCGAGCATAAAGCATTTGCGATAGACCGAGCGCAAGCCCCTCAAAAGCGCGTAGGGGCTTGCGCTTCGTCGTTTCTGTTGTTTCCAGGGCGCAGGCGGCGCGAAGACGGCGTTTGAAAGCGGCGCGGCGTGCGCCCGGTAAAAGATGAAAAGAACTGCGAAACGTTTACTCGGCGGGCTGGCATTGGCCGTCGGCGGCTTGGGCGCGGTGGCGTTGTTCAAGGGGCGGAAGCGTGCGTCGGCCACGGGGGCGCGGGGAAGCGTGGAAAAAGATGCGGGGCGCAGCGCGACGGGCGGGCGCGAGCGCGACAGGTGGGCGCGACCGGGCATGAGCGTCACGTTTCGCGGCGAACTGATGCCGGGTCGCCAGCGCGCGGAGCGCACTTTCCGCGTCGTAGAGTTGTTGCCGAGCGGGCGCGTGCGGCTCGACGGCGTGGCGGGCGAGCACACGGAACACGAATTCGAGCAGTTGCGCTAATCTGCGGCGCGGTCTGGCTCGGCGCGGTGTCGAAGAAACGGGAAGGGTTGAGGTTAAAGTGTCACAGGAAAGAATCGAAGCGTTCAAGGCGATGGCCGAAGGGCAGCCGGAACAGGAGATGGTCTGGTACGGTTTGGCGAACGAGTACGTGAAGTTGGAGCGTTGGGACGAGGCGGCGGACGCGCTCCGGCGCGTGTTGAAACTGAACGCGGACTTCACTGCGGCTTATCAAATGCTCGGCACGGCGTTGATGAATGCGGGGCAGCGCGAGGAAGCGCGGCGCGCGTGGACGGAAGGAATCGAGGTGGCAAACCGCACGGGCGCGTGGAAGGCTCGGCAGCACATGGAGGGCTTGCTGGCGGGTTCGGAAGCGACGGCGAGCGGGGAATTTTGCGAGTGATAAGTTGAGAGGCTGGTTGTGTGAAGTTTGGGAAACTAAAACCTTCACCGCAGAGACGCGAGAGCAAAGCCGCAGAGATGACGCAGAGAGTTGATCATTCAATTCTCTGTGTTAACTCTGCGGCTTTGCTCTCGCGTCTCTGCGGTAAGTTCTTTTAGCTTTTGGTTCTTACCATTCATACAAGCGTCCGGCTTCCATCGCGGAGAGGCCGCGGATGTTGAGTGCGTCGAGTTCGCGGACGAGCGTTTCGCGGTAGGAGGGTTTGAGATGGACGGCGAGCACGTCGAAGTGGTTGTGCGAGAGTTTGCGTAGTTCGGCTGCGACTCCTTCGGGCGTGAGGTGGCCGGAGACTTCCGCGAGTTTGCCCATCGAATTGGGAAACGAAGCCTCGATGAAGATCGCCGCGATGTCCGGCCGCTCGTTGATGAGTTGCCAGAACTCTTCGGTCGCCGCCGTGTCGGAACTGAACGCCACGGTCGTCGTGCCGTCCGAGACGATGAGGCCGACGGTCGGGACGATGTGGTTGACGGGGACGGCGGTGATGCGTAGATGCGCCACCTGAAATTCTTCGCGCACGGGGAAAGGCACGTACTCCATCACGTGACAGTGTTCGTTCTTGAGTTGGGAGAAGCGCGGATAGACCGTCCAGTTAAAAACGTCGCGTTCAAGGAGCGCGATCACTTCTTCGGTGGCGTGGACGCGGACGGGTTCGGTGAGAAGCGCGAAATGATCGTCTATGAAGATGGGGAGCGTCGCCATGTGATCCATGTGCGGGTGCGTGACGATGATGTCGCGAACGGTTTCGTGCTGCGCGTCGGAGAGGCCGAGGGCGATGCTTCCGGCATCCACGGCGACGCGGTCGTCTATGAGAAAACAGGTGAGCCGCTGCTCCTGGCTGGCGCGCCCGTCGGGGCTGAAGGTGCTGGGAAGGAGTTGAATTTTCACGGGAGACGTATCCGTCTAAAAGTGTCGCGCTCCGTCTTCAAGAGATGTTGAACTGCCCGCGCAGTTCCGTGAGTTGCCGCACGTACAAAGCTTCGACGGCTGCGCCGTCACTGACCGCACGCCCCTGCGCCACGCGGTTGCGATGAAAGGCCAACTCGCTCGCCACGCGGTTGAACTCGCGCCGCGTGCGCCAGGAGCGATAGCCGCCCCGCGTCAACGCTCGAAACGACGCGCCCATGCGCCCTCTGACGCTCGCGAGCATGTCCAGTTCCGTCTGTGTCAGACGC
>DASYMM010000193.1:0-3517 GCA_036009085.1 Pyrinomonadaceae bacterium
CTGGGTTCCAAGGCGGCTCCACAGATGAGCAACACGGTTTCGCTCGACATCGGCGGCAGCACGACCGACATCGCCATCTGGTACGGCAAGCGTCAGCGCACGGAGCGCGGCGAAGCTCTCCGTGCGGTGTTGGGCGCACAGGAATCGGTAAAGATGGCCGCGGGCAGCGTCGGCAGATATTTGCAGTCCGATCCGCACGCCGGGAAGTTTCTTGAGTGGTTCGTTCAGGCGGTCAAAACACAGGGAGTCTTTCAGGATTTATCGTTGGACAGTTTTGCCGGGCGGAGGCACGGCTACGCTTTGATGTTCTACAACATCCTTAGCTACTACGAACTGGCCGGAGACAGGCTAAAGGCCGAATACAACGCCCTGCTCGGTCTCATCAAAGCGCAGGACGAGGCGCGCGGACTGCTGCTCCATCTCATCTACCTGTTCGGGAGTTTGATCTATTACGCGGGACTGCTCTCTCGAAAGGTCGGCCTTCAAGGGCAAGCCGAACAAAAGCTGCCGGTCTACTACCTGTACTTTTGCGGTAAGGGCGGCACGCTGATCACCTGGATCAATAACTACCAACGATTCGCCGAGAAGTTGTTCCTCGCCGGTCTCTACGGCCCCGAGGCGACGGCGGAGGCGGGAACTTCCGGGAAGCGTTCCACGGCTACGGTCGAAGTGCATATCTCGCCGCGTCCGAAGGAAGAGGTGGGGCGCGGCCTGCTCGTCCCCTTGATCCGTCAGGGAACCGAAGACGACGACAGCTTCGGCCTCATTGACCCCAAACCGCACTCCGTCACCGCAGGGGAAACCGGCTACACGATTCGTGAGGGAGACACGACGAAGGAGTTGGACTGGAAGGACGAACTGAATCGCGCGGTGTTACGCAATCTGGCCGGGAACCTGCCCGCCTTCCACGAGTTGAAAGAACTGAACTATTTCATCAGCACCATCCGTGAAGCATACAAGCATCAGGACGAAGATAACCCTCTGTACGACTTCAACGCTCTCCTGACCAGCGAGCGCAGCCAGTCAATCTACATAGACAGGCTGACCACACGCCTGTTAGGCGACGATGAAGGCTCTGTGTTGCACGATCTCGAACAGGAGAATAACCCGAACGCGCTGATCGAGCCGCTGCTGATCACGGAAATGAAAGTGTTGCTCGAAATGCTGAGCAACAACGACAAGCTCTTCAAGTAAGCGGCTGACAATTCCCCGCTTTCGGGTTGAATCACTTCGGAGAGAGAGCGCGCGCGTGTGTGACGTATTTACGGGAATCGCCGGAGGTTTGGTCGGGCGCGGTTTGAGGACGGAAACGAACGAGCGTCGCGGAGTTTTGGCGCGACGCGACGTGACGCGGATTGTCTACTTTAAGGAGAAGCGATGAGCTATTGTCCTGAGAGAGCCGGAAGAGCTTCACGAAGCCGCCTGCCCGGACTCTGCTTCGGTCTGTTACTCCTTCTGCTGGCCGGGGCACGACCCGGCAACGCCTTTGCTCAGGGTCAGAACCAAACCTCCGCCAACCCCCCGAACCTTCAAGTCGAACTCAAAGTTTGTGTCGCAAACGAAAAAGGCGAGGCCGTCAATGTTCAGCCCCTCCTGCTCAACTCGGCTAACAAGCGCGACGTAATAAAAATAAACGAGGGGAAAGGCTGCTTCGCCAGTCCTAGTATCAAACTCACTCAGGGACAAATTTATTTCCTTGCGGCCATCTCGGAAGACAGGAGCCAGACGGCGTTTAAACAGTTTACCGTCCCTCTTGACGAGAAAGAGACTCCCCTCAAATTAACGCTGACGAAACAGGACGCCCGCAGCAACACCCTCATCGAAATCTGCGCTAAGGATGAACAAGGCAATCTGCTGCCGGTGACGGGAGTTGAAGCGCAGGGCGGCGGCGGGCTACTCACGAAGGAAGAGGTGCAAGGCTCCCTCTGCTATCGAGGCTCGGCCAACGCGTCCAACGAATACCGGCTCTCGCTGACGGCTAAGAGCGGCGCAGTGGCGGGCGGCTTCTCTCAAAAAACAGTGTGGCTGCTCGGCGTGCCGCTCGCAATGATCGCTCTGGCTACGCTCGCATTGACGAGCCTCCTCTTCTACCGGTTCAAACAGTTGGAGCCGAAACAGGCCGGAGAGGAAAGTATGCCGGGTAGGCACGGGCAGGCCGGAGAGTCTGCCGGCGACACACTGGATAACGAGGATGGAGTTGAAGCGCGGCAGACGCCGACACCTCCGCCACCGAGCCAATCGAACCAGCAAAGCGACGACCAACCCGGCGCGCCCGACGAACCGGAGGCGCAGGAGTCCGCGACCGTCGCGGACGAACATCACACTGCGGGGCAACCGACCGACTCGCCTTCAAACGCGACAACGAGGTCGCAGCATCTCCACCACGTCGAGGACATCAAGGCCAAGTACTTGCGCTTTTCACGCGGAGACGAGATCGAGCATTTTTACCTGACGCCTTCCGGCGCGAGTTCCGCGAGCGAGATGGTGGAAGACGCGAAAGTCGAGTTGCTCGAACAGAACAAAGGCTCCTATGTGGCTTTTCGTTCGGGCGACAATGAGGCCGAAGCATGGGTGTTTCCGATGCCGAAGATGCATTTCACGGCCGAGACCTTCAGAGCCGTCTTTCCGCACCTGACCGAGACCGAGTATGAAGCCGGAAACATCGAACCGAAACGCGCCGTTTCCCCGCAGCCTAAATCGTGGAAGATACAGTAAGCGCACGCTCACGTGGCGCGGGTCGAGCGACGTGCGGATGTGTTGGGGCGTGCCGCGTCACGCTCACTTCCCTTCACTAAATCAGCGTCCGGGGCTTACGGGCTGTCAGTCTGAATCTTGCCATGCACAAGGCCGCACAGTCATATGGCGAAAGGCAAAAAAAAGACCCAACCTTTAAGCTCAACCGAGACTGATGCGGGCGCACACGAAGCCGCGACTCAACCTGCGGCTCAACCTGCGGAAGATATTCTGGGGCTGGAGGTCGAATTCACCTGCTCGTCCTGTGGTTCGCATCTCGATCCCTCGAAGATAAACGAGGCCAAGTGCTGGTTATGCGGCGCAGATAACTTCGTCAATGAAGCGGAAGCAGAGTTGGAGCGCGGCAAAAGAGAGGCGGAGAAGAAAGAGTTTTGTTGCCCCAATCCGAACTGCGCGCGCCCGCTCGAACTGCTCAGGAGTTCTGAAAAGTATTGTGCCGGGTGTGGCGTGCCGCTGGAAAAGGCCACGCCCGACGTGTGGTTCCGCAAGTGCGTCGAGCCGGCACTCGCGCAAAACGCGGCGCGACTGTTGACAGGCCGGGCGGGGTTTATCGAAGCGGCGTGGCAAATGGGGCTGACGAAGGAGGCGGCGGAAATCAGGCTTGACGATTATCACGCTTCAAACGGAGGCGCGCCGGTGGAGCAAAGCGGGAGGAAGAGACTGCCCGAAGTCGAACCGGTTCAGCCGGAAGCGATGCCCGGTGCGACGCATACAGTGCCGGTAAAGAAATCCCCAACCCGACCCCGGGTGGCAGACCCCGCCG
>DASYMM010000194.1:0-4309 GCA_036009085.1 Pyrinomonadaceae bacterium
TACACGCCCGCCGTCGTCTATGAGAAACGCAGGGAGACGTGGCTCGTGTCGGGCGTCGAAGTGGTGCTGGATGAATTGCCGTTCGGCCTCTACGTGGAGATCGAAGGCGAGGAAGAGCCGATTCTGGAAGCCGAACGCCTGCTCGAAATTGACGGCGCGACGGAGGAGACGAAATCTTACCCGCAGTTGACGCTCCTGCACGGAACAAAGAATGGCGCGCTGGTCGAAGCGCGATTCACGGAGGGGCGAAAAGATACCTGACGCTCAAAGGGGCGCGTGATTTGAAGTTGTGATTAGAAGATAAGTAACTTATCGTCGCAGCAGTCCGGCCTCTGTGTCATGCAAAAATTGTCTTACATATCACCGAAGGCTTGTGTGCGGGAGAGCGGGATTCACGGGCGCGGCCTGTTTGCGGTCGAGGCGTTCGGGCGCGACGAGATCGTCGCGGTGAAAGGCGGGCACATCTTCAACCGCAGCACTTTGCGCGAAGTGGAACCCCTGCTCGGCCCCGCGGAGATACAGATCGGGGCAGACCTCTTCATCGGCCCGCTCACAGCGGACGAGCGCGAGGGGAGCATGATCTTCAGCAATCATTCGTGCGAGCCGAACATCGGCGTGCGCGGGCAGATCGTGTTCGTCGCCATGCACGACATCGAGGCCGGGGAAGAGTTGACGCACGATTGGGCGACGACCGACGACGATACTTACCGGATGGAATGTCTCTGCGACGCGCCCACGTGCCGGAAGATCATCACGGGGCAGGATTGGCGTCGAAAAGATTTGCAGGAGAAGTACGGGCGATATATGTCCCTGTACTTGCTGGAGAAGATCAAAGAAGCGGGAAGTTAAAAGCGACCGCGCAAAAGATGGCATGGCAAAGCAGCGACGGCGCGATGGCTGTCGCTGCTTTGCTGTTTTGTTTGTAAGCCGGAGCGCACGGTGCGAGGTGGTTCGCATCGGGCGTCGTCGGTCGGTCGTTAGTGGATGCAGGTTTTCCAGGCGACACGCGCCGTGCCGTCGGGGTGGTTATCCCAGTAGCTGTCGCAGGTGTTGTACCACTGGTAATGTTCACACCCATCAGTCCAGCGTCGCCAGACCTGCCTCCAGCATCCTTTTTGCTCACCGTTCCAGGTCTGAAATTCACCGGTGTGCGAACTGCCGCATGCGACAGTGCCGCTCTCCGCCGGGGGCGGTGCGCTAATGGGATTGAACGAGGCGAACTGGTACGTGGCGTTGAGAGATGACCGGCTCTGCGGCGGCGGTTCGCTCCGTGATTCCTTTACGTTATCCATTGTATCGGGCGGGGCTTCGCGCTCGCGCGGGATGGATTTCGCCTCGACCCAGTAAGACACCTCGACTTGATTGTACCCCGGTGCTTTCCGGCTGATTAGCAGGCAATTGTCGGAGGGGTAAAAGGAGACGATGAGCGAACCCAAATTAGGATCGTCCACAACTGTTTTTGTGCTTGCCGGATTCTCCTTGAAGTGACGCTGGTACTCATTAAACACTTTTGCACGAGCGACACGCGCCTGGATCATCGGGTACAGCACTTGTGAGAGCACAGGGATGACCGTGCCGAGTGACAAGATGAGCGCGAGGGTGTAAGTAGCCCACCTGGGGAGTCTCAGCTTTAAGCCGTGGATTTCAAATGGGGTATCGCTCGCTTGAGGCATGGGGCCTTGAGGCGGGGCGGCGGATGACCCTATGGGAGAAGTGGTTTCCATTGTTTCTCCTTGGCACCTGATTGGTGTGGATGTTGTGATCGTGCGAGGTCAATCACCAGTGAAGTGGGTGAGATGGTTTGCGGCCAATCTCAGTGAAGAGGAGGTCAAACGGCGACAATATAGATAGCGTTGGCCGCCTTGTCAAGAGTTATGTGTTGATCCAATTTGAGCTTAAATCTAAAAACTAACGCCCGCGCCCCGTTCGGGGCAGGCTAACGTTTCTTCTCCGGCTCGGCAGGTTCGACCGCGATGAACTGCGGATAGCTCCAATCCCAGACGCGTTCCGGGTGGTCGTCTATGTTGGTCGGGCGCACGTTCCAGCGCAAAGTGTCTGCCGTCGTCCCGCCCCGCCCGTTGATCAAGATGCTCAGGACGAGCAACGCCCCGCCGATGAAAAGCGGCACACGCTCGCGCATCGTCCCGCGCCCGCGCACCGTCCTCGCCTCTCTTGCCTGTCTCTCTCTCCACAAGAGCATCGCCTTTATGCCGAGCGTGCCGAGCAGCACAAACCAGGGCACGAGTCCGGTCGTGTAGCGCGGCCCGTAGGAATGGCCGCCCCACCAGGGCGTGAAGCCCGCGATCACAAACAGGTGCGCGAAGATGACGCCGAGCGCGAGCACCACGAGACGCGGCAGAGGCAACTCGCGCTCGTAACGCAGCAACAGGTAAGCGACGAAGAACAGCACAGGCACATAGACGAACAGACCGCGCGCGGGGCTGATGAGGTTGCCCGCGAAAGCCGTGGGGAAGGCGTCGAATTTAAGACGACTGGCGCGGTAGTAATAAGGCAACATCTGGCCGAAGTGGAGTTGCGAATAGGCGATGAAGGCCGCGAACCACGCCGCGCCCGTGAGGGCATAAGCGACGAACAGTTGTCGCCGGTAGAGAAAGAGGTAGATGCTGATGGCCGCAATCGGGATCGAGTAAGTGGGACGGACGAAGTACATCCAAGAGAGCACGGTGGCGAACCAGACGGGGCGAAGTTCGCGCTTGCCCGCAGCGTCGGAGACGAGCCGCAATATGACGTAGCCGAGCAGAAAGATGCCCCACGTGTCAGACCATAAAACTCTGGAAGCCGTGCTCCACACTTGCGTCCCGAGCGAGCCGCCGAGCGCGATGAGTGCGCTCCAACCGGGCGGCAGCAAGTGGCGGCTCGTGTAAAAGAAGAGCACGGTGAGCGCGCCCATCAGGAGCGAGGCGAGGCTGGCCTGAATGATCTTTTCGTTTTTGTTGTTGTAACTTCCGTCCGGGTTCGAGGCCGTGATCCCGAAGAGGTTGAACAGGGCGACGTAAGGCACGGAGAGGACGTGGCTGCCCGGCGGAAACATGTGGTAGAAGTGGCCGCCGGAGAACTCGATCTGATAGACGGTCGTGTTCGAGGCCGAGTTGTAAGTGTGCGCCGGGACGAGGTCGGGAATTTTGTATGCGTCGAGGGTGAAGCTGCGATGGTGAATCAGGCTCTCGCTGGCGAGCGTGGAATATTTTGAATCCGCGAGATGCGGGAGCGGGAAGGCGAGAAAGAGCATGCTCGTGAACAGAAAGAGAGCCGCGCCCGTCGCTCTGTCCAGTTGAATTTCAGTAGGTCTCCAACGCCGAAGCGCAGTCCGCAACGCATCATGCGTCAAATTTCTCACCCCCGCCAAGCGTCTAGTTGTCTCCAATACAGGCGTTGAATCTTAAGTGACGAACTCCGCAATCTCAAGTATGGATAAAGGACGCGCTGCATCTGCATCGTACACAGCGACGGCGCGCGGCAACGAAAGGGGCGGCTTTTGCCAGCAAACTAGGCGTGCGGCGAGCGTGCAAGCATGGCACGTCGGTTGCGCTTGCGCACGGTTAGTTAACTATCACTCTGGTTAAAATAGGGGGAGATAAAAGTGGGAAAACGTTTTACTACAAGCCTGTGTGCGCTGGCTTTGTCAATTTTTGCCGCCGGGTGCGCCGGCAGTGATAACCATAATGCGGGTAACAGCAACGCTGCGAACTCCAACATGACCTCGGAGGCGACCAACATGTCGTCGCCGACGACGAGCGGCGCAACCGAGGGCGAGGTTGTGACCAGCGAAGCGAACGGCGTGAAGACGCAGACGCGAACTTTCAGAAATAACCCGCGCGTCCAGCGCGTGGTCGTCACGACCGACGCCAGCGGCAAACGCACGGCGCGCGTCTATTCAAGCACCGGCGACGTGCGCGAAGTGCCGGAAAGCAAAATTGATCAGGCTTTGACGGCGACGGGTGATGCCGTGGCCGAAGCCGCCGGAGTTGTGGGCGACAAGGCGGAGGATGTCGGGCGACCCGTGGCGGACAAAGCCGAGGACGTAGGCAGAGGCGTCGCGGATAAGGCCGAGGATGTTGGCCGTCCTGTGGCCGATAAGGCGGAGGATGTCGGGCGCGGCGTGGCCGACAAGGCCGAAGATGTCGGTCATCCCGTGGTGAAGGGCGCGAAGAAGGTCGGCGAGAAGACGGCTGATGGCGCGAAGAAAGTCGGCGGCGCGATTAAAGACGCCGTGAAGCACTAAGGCTTACGGCCAGCGAAAACTATGACAGGCGAAAGCCGCAGACAGACGATGCCAGCTAGCGTCGTT
>DASYMM010000195.1:0-8698 GCA_036009085.1 Pyrinomonadaceae bacterium
CAACCCGTCAACAACAGCAACGTGCGGGGGGAAGAAGGGATGAGGGATGAGGGATGAGGGATGAAAGGAATGCTTGACACGCTTGAGTGCTTCTTCTTATTCATCCCTCCGCCCTCATCCCTCATCCTTTCTTCGAGGTCGAGCGTCAACGAGTGCTCGGCGGCGTAGCCGCGAATGGTTTCGAGCGGGAAGTCGTCGGGGTAGCGGCGGTCGAGTTGGGAGATGCGCGGGAGCATGTCGTGGCCGTGTTCGTCGGTGGCGCGTGCGGGCGGGCGGGCGTCGCGCGTGGCGAACAATTGAAACTTAACGGCAAGCGGGCTGCCGAGACCTTCGCCGGGAAAAACTTCCGTGCCTGCGGGGTGGGCGACCGCCAAGAGTTGCAGCTTGTCAACAAAGAGAACTTCTTCGAGTTCGTTCGTCACGCGCAGTTCGTAACGCCCGTCGCGCGCTTTGAGTTGGTCGCCGCGAATGCGTACGTATTCGTCCGTGTCGGGCGCGGAGCGCACGCCGGGCGCGAGCCAGTAGCCGAGTTCGCCGCCGCCCATGAAATCCGTGATGAACTCGAAACGCTCGCCGTTCCAAGTGTACAGGTAGGGACACGAAGAAGGCTTGCGATCAAGTTCGATCACGGTCAGAGTCGCGTTTGAAGTTGCCGCCGTGCGCGGCGCGTCCTGTGGAGTTGACGAACGCGGCGCGTCCTTCGTCGCGTTTCCCTGTTCGTTCAACACGCCTGCCGTCGTCGTCGCAAACTCCGTCTCCGCCTGCACCGTGCCGGAAGGCCAGATGACGCGCACGGCATCCGCCGCCGCGCGCTGCCCCAGACCGAACACGATGTCTGCGGGCGCGGGCGCAGGACTCGCCGCATAGACTTCCAACTTCTGCCACAGACTCCCCGCGCGCATCTCCACCTTCGACTCCACGCCGCTCCGGTTGCTCACGCGCCCCGCCAGACGCACGCGCAAAGAACGATTGCGCGTGCCGCCCTCGTTGCGCCCGAAGCGCAGGCGGCCTGACGCATCGCGCATCAGCAAATCCGTGTCGCCATCCAGATCAACGTCGCCGGAGGCGAAGGCGCGCGTCCCGTTCGCATTCCCGTCCGGCCTGTCGAAACGCAACCCCGGCGCGACCGCGCGCTCGCTCACATTCGCCCAACCGTCTCCCACATTGCGCCACACCTGCACGCCCGCCGGCGTTACAGCCAGAAGATCGAGCAACCCGTCGTTGTCGTAGTCGAGAAACTGTGCGACGGCGGCATCCTTCGTGCCTTCCGGCGCGGGCGTGCTCTTGAACGCGCCCCGCCCGTCGCTGATGAAGAACACGCCCGGCTCGTGCAACTGCCCGCAGAAGAAATCCGTGAACCCGTCTTTGTTGACATCGCCCGCCGCCGCCGAGAGGAAGAATTTCCACATCTTGATCCCGACTTCGCCTGCGACATCACGAAACGTTCCGTCGCGCAGGTTGCGATAGAGGACGGGAGGCGTGCCGTAGTTGGTGATGAACAGATCAACGTCGCGGCGATTGTCGTAATCCGTGGGCACAACTGCCGTCGCGCTCGTCTCGCCCGAACCCGCGACCTTCGCCGCCGCCGTGATGTCCGTAAATTTGCCGTCGCCGTTATTGCGCAGGAGCAGGTTGGGCGCGCCGTAGAGCGGATTGACCTTCGGTTTAAAGCCCGCGATGAAGATGTCCAGATCGCCG
This sequence comes from Pyrinomonadaceae bacterium, assembly GCA_036009085.1. Taxonomy (GTDB): domain Bacteria; phylum Acidobacteriota; class Blastocatellia; order Pyrinomonadales; family Pyrinomonadaceae; genus JAIVJZ01. The sequence continues at coordinate 1,699 of DASYMM010000195.1, forward strand.
TCGTGATCCACGTCTGCGAATGCGGCCGAGAGGGTTCGGTAGGGAAAGAGTGGGACGTTCGCGGCTTTCGTCGCGTCGGAAAATCTGCCGTCGCCGTCGTTGTGATAAAGGCTCGGCTGCGCGTCGAGGCGCAGGACAAGCAGGTCGGGGCGCGCGTCGTTGTCATAATCGCCCGCGACCGCGCCCGTGACAGAACTTTGCGCGGGCGCATTCAGCGCACCGGAGCGCGCCGTCACGTCTACGAATTTGCCGCCCTCATTCCGGTACAGACGTTGACCGCCGGGCGCGGCATCATAGAGATCGAGATCGGCATCGCCGTCATAATCGAAGAGGACGACGGGGGCGAGCGCGTTGGCGTTGTCGGCTTCCCGCCGCGCCTGCGCCACACTCTTCCGGCGCACGCCCGCGCGCCGTGCAACTCTGCGCCCGTCGTTCACGCGCGCAGGGCTTGGAGTTGCCGCGCTGCCTGCGCGACCGACGCCTTTCGGCGGAACCGCGGGCAGGACGGTTGCCGTCGCGTCTGTGAAGACGACTTCGGGCGTGCGGCGTTCGACGAGTCCGGCTTCCGCGCCGTTGGAGGCGACGGCTTCGGCGTAGCGTCCCTGTTCGAGATAGTTAGTGCCGAGGCTCGTGCCCGCGCCGCTCTGGCGCAGAGCCTGAAACTGCTGCAAGAGACGCTGGCCTTCTTCGCGCTGGTTGGAGCGCAGGAGGACGTTGGCGAGTCCGTAGAGCGCGGTGGTGTTGTAAGGCTCCGATTCGAGCGCGGCGCGGAAGGCGCGTTCGGCTTCGGCGTAGTTGCGCGCCTGCGCGTAGAGTTGGCCGAGGTTGACGTTTGCGCCGGTGTCGCGCGCGTCCACACGCAGCACGCGTCGGAAGGCTGCGATGGCTTCCTCCGTGTTGTTGCGCGAGCGCGCGACGAGCGCGAGGACGTAGAGAGCTTGCGGAGAATCGGGCGCGAGCGTGAGAGCGCGTGCGGCTTCACGCGCGGCGGCCTCGGCGTCGGGCACGTTGTAGAGCGCGATGGCGAGATTGATGCGCGCGAGCGCGAGTTGCGGGTCGAGTTTGAGCGCGCGTTCAAACTGCTCCGCGCCTTCCCTGTGCTTGAACTGTTCGAGCAAGGCCACGCCGAGATTGTTGGCGCGATAGGCGTCCTCGCGCGCGGCGGCCTGACTATTATTTTGCGCGACGGCGACGGAGTTGTCGGAACTTTGCGACAGCAGCGCGCTCGTGAGAACGCCGCCCATCAACATAAGACCGACGACGAAGAGGCGGCGTTTTCGCACAGCAGTTTTATACACGGAGCGCGGCGAAAGTGTGTGGCTAAACAATTGAAAGGCGCACACGATTGCGCGCCGCCGGAGTTTTAGAGCGTCTGACAAAATCGGTAACCACGAAACTACACGAACTAACACGAACCATGTTTCGTGCCGTTTCGCGTGATTTCGTGGTTCACTCCTTCGTCCACACGAAGTTGTTACCGCAGGGTGATGGCGACGTAACGCCGCCCGCTGTAGAGGCGCACGCCGCCCGCGCCGCGCGCCAGCATCAACGGTCGCGGTCGGCGCAGGTTGCGATCCGGTTCCGTGTTGACGGTGAAGAGTTGATTGCCGCTGATGTCGGAGATGGTGAAGCGGTTGTTTTCCACGAAGCCGAAGCCGTATGCGCCGACGGCGAGTTCCTGCCCGCCGACCATCATCGGCGTGTCTATGATGAAGAAGCCTTCATAACGGGAACGCACGTCGGCAGAGTAGCCGGACGTGTCAACCATACCGACGACGAGGTGCTGCTTTGCGCCGAAGCGGGCGGCGGCTGCGTTGCGCATCTGCGTGGGCGCGCTCTGTCCTTCAAAGAAGAAGCCCGCGGGCACGATGCGCGAGAGTTGCGCGCCGGAGATAATAACGGGCGTCTGCGCCACGGCGACGCTTGCCGGGATGGACGCGAAGGTCAAGACCGCAAATAAAATTGCCAGCCGACGACTTACGTTTCTGTTCATGCTTCCTCCTCCAAGTTTCCTTACCAACTTAAAAGATAACTTTAAAACAACGAGTTATCACTCAACCCTTTGCGCCTTTGCGAGAACTGCTTTTCACGCTGGAGGCGCAAAGTTAAGACGTAAGGCGCAAAGGGAGTGTGGCAACGCGCGTTCAGCGACGCGGACTCCGCGAGTTGGTTTTCGTGTCGGGCGCGTGGCTGCCTGCGCCTTCGCCCGCGAGCGCGCGGAAACGTTTCTGCGTCTCCGCAGACCAGCCCGGAATGATCTCCTCCACGATGCCGCGTTCGTCCACCACGATTGACATCGGCACGGACAATTCATCCGTCGCATACAAGCTCTCAATCGCCGCCACGCCGCCGAGGAAATTCGGATAGCTGACTCGATGCTCGCGTAGGAAGCCGCGCACGTCCGCCTTCGGCTCGCTGTCAACGTTCAACCCGACGAGATCGAGGCCGCGCGCGGCGAAACCCGTGCGCAGTTTTTCGAGTTCCGGCATCTCCGCGGCGCAGGGCGTGCACCACGTCGCCCAGACGTTGACGAGCGTGCGGCGACCCGCGCGCAAATACTGACCGGGACGCACAGCCCTGCGCGAAGCGGCGGCCGCACTATCGAGCGACTTCACGGCGAGAGCCGGCAAACGCTGCCCGACTTTGATCTTCAACCCGCGCGCGAACGCTTCGGCGCGCGTCAACGGATCGGGCAGTTTCGCGCGTGCGAGCGTCAACGCTTCCGCGCGTCCCGCGCCTTCGCGTAAAAGAAGCGTCGCCCCGGCAAGCAGTTCGCCCGCGAAACGTTCGACCTTGCCGTGCGGCCACGTCACTTCGATCCACTCGGCGCGCGCGTCCTTGCCCAAACCGAACAGCAGGCGCGGGTCGTGCTGCGAGATGAAACCCGAACCGCCGTCTTTGATCTTCGTCAGCGTGCCCTGCGAAGTCTTCACGCGGACGATTGCGCTGAAAGCGTCGCGCCCCGTCCGCTCGCTGCCTTCGAGCGCGATGCGCAGCCAGTTGCCGTCCTGCCCGACGTTATTGCGAAAGAGCAGGTGCGATGGTCCCTGAATCGTCGTCGAGAATACGTCCAAGTCGCCGTCGTTGTCGAAGTCCGCGAAGACGCCCGCGCGCCCGTCCGTGATCGAATCAATGCCGGAGACGCCGGAGATGTCCATGAACTTCTTCGTGCCCAGATTCAAATAGAGCGGGTCGCGTTCGTAGCCGCTAAAAGAAAAACCCTCGCCGGACATCAACTGCGTCTGATCAACTCGAAGCGCGCCCTTTTCATCCTTGCCATCATTTTTTTGCGTCACGACCTGACGCCAGAAGTGGCTTCAAGTGTCCTTCATGGACTTGCCGGAGATGAAGCCGTTCGGCGTGTAGATGTCTTCCCAACCGTCGTTGTCGAAATCGATGAAGCCGCCGCCCCAAGCCCAACCGCCGCCAAAGCCGCCCACTTCCGAAGTCACGTCTTTAAATTTTCCGTCGCCCTGATTCTCGAAGAGGTTGTTGCCCGCCGCGAGTTTCTTCAAGACGTTATCCTTCGGACTCTGGTTCGGGAAGAGACGCGCAAGTATCCGGTTGCCCGCAGTCGAAGACATGTTCGAGGCGTGCACATCCAAAAGTCCGTCGTTGTTGTAGTCGCCGAAGGAGACGCCCATGCCGTTGCCGGGGTCGAGCACGCCGCGCTCTTTCGCTTCGTCCGCGAAGCGGTCGCCGTGATTGATGTAGAGAGCCTTCTCGCCAAAGTCGTTGGCGACGTAGAGATCAACTTTGCCGTCCGTGTTCACATCGGCGAAGGCCGCCGCGTAGCTCCAACGGCTGTCGTCCACGCCCCAACGCTTCGCTTCTTCCTTAAAGGTGCCGTCAGGCTGATTGATGAGCAGGCGGTTCGGCGTGCCGTTCGTCGCGCGAAACCAGGAGTCGGGCGTCACTTGCCCGTAGCGATTGTATGAAGTGACGTAGATGTCCTGCCGCCCGTCGTTGTTCACGTCGCCCGCCACCGCCGAGAAGCCTATGGCCTGCGCGCCTCCGACGCCCGACTCCTGCGAGGCATCTCGAAACTCCAACTTGCCTTCGGGCACGAGGCGATTCTCGAACAAGACTTGCGCGCCGACGTTTGAGATGAACACGTCCGCGTCGCCGTCGTTGTCGTAGTCGAAGACGAGCGGCGCAACTCCGGTCGCCAGCAGTTTGACACCAACGTCGTCTGACGCATCACGAAAGCGGCCTTTGCCGTCGTTCAGATAGAGAAAGTTGCGCGCGGGCGCGGTGACGAAGAGATCAATCGAGCCGTCGCGGTTAAAGTCTGCCGCCGCTGCGCCGTGCCAGATGAAGCCGCCGTTGCCGGGCGAGCCAAAGGCCGGGAGGCTCGCGCCGACGCCCGCCGGAATCGCCACCTCCGAAAAGAGATCGCTCGTCGCCACGAGCGAATCGAGCGAGACGAGCGCGAACGTGTCGAACTGCCAACGCTTCGACGCGTCGTAGCGCACGCCCACGTTGACGACGCCGCGCGCCCATTCGCGTTTCCCTTCCGTGTCGCGCCCGATGACGTAGAAGGCCACGCGCGCTTTGCCCTTCGCGCCAACCACGGCGGTCGGCTCTTTCGCGCCCGCCACGGCCTGCGCGTCCGCGTCGAAGTTCGCTTCTTTGACTTTGAAGCGCGCGTCTTCGATCTCGGAGAAGTGCGAGAGAAAGTCCGTCCAAGCCTCCATGAACTCTTCACGCTTCAACGCGCGCGGGGTCTTAGCGATTTCGCTGCCGGGGATAATTGTGTTCGCGGGCGGGAGCGTGCCGTTGCGCGTGAGGGCGTTGGCATCAGGCGCGACGGCTATCCAGTCGTGCGCGCCGATCCACTTGACCTTGTTTTGCATGGCGGACGGGCGCGACGGGAAAGGAGCGGCGGTGAGTTCGGCGGGCAAGAACTCCGCCGTGCGCCCTAAGTCGCGGTCGCGCGTGGCGATGGACAGTTCGAGCAGATCGTTGGCGAGCGACTCGGACAAGTCTTCGATCACTTCGAGCCGCGTGCGTCCATCGGCGGGCGCGGGCGTCGTCGCCGTTTGTTGCGCGTGCGTCGAACGCACGACGACGAAGCAGCCAAGAGCGAGCGCGAACACGAGGCCGCACGTCGCGAAAAATTCAGGTTGTTGGAGGAGCGCAGAGGGAAATTTCGAGAGCCTCATAATTTCGTGCCTCACTGTACTATGCGCCTCATTTGACTGTAAAGTGAGCCTCCGTTTCGGTGGTGTCCTAATTTGATTTGTGCTCTGTCTTCCCTTAGTGTCTTAGTGTCTTAGCGGTGAATGACTGCTCGAACTAACACTCAACACACAGGCACAAAGACACGAAACGCTCGAAGTTTCAGATGAACGACAATCCCGGTTCTCTCGCACGCACTCTTTTTTCGCCTCCCGCGCTCGCGCTCCTGTTCGCGCTCCTGTCGGTTGCCCCGCGCCCCGCGCTCGCCCAACAAACGCCCGCGCCACAACCGCAGCCGACCCCGACGCCGCAACGCACCGGGCGTTCCTACGGCAGCGGCGCGCCTTTGAAGACGCCGCCCGCGCCCGCGCCGCAATCGCCCTCGCCCGTCACCTTCTCGGACATCACCGCCGCCGCGCGCATCGGTTTCCGGCATAACGCGTCCGTCACCTCGCGGAAGTATCTGATGGAAGCGATGGGCGCGGGCGTCGCGCTCCTCGATTACGACAACGACGGGCGGCTCGACATCTATTTCACCAACGGCGCGCGGCTCGACGATCCGATGCCCGCCGCCAACTCGCAGCCCGACAAACGCGACCCGCGTTTCTGGAATCGTCTCTACCATCAAAAACCTGACGGCACGTTTGAAGACATGACCGAGCGCGCGGGCGTCAAAGGCTACGGTTACGACATGGGCGCGGCGGCTGGCGACTTCGACGCAGACGGGTTCACAGACCTCTACGTCACCGCCTACGGCGCGAACACGCTCTATCGCAACCGTGGCAACGGCACGTTTGAAGACGCGTCGAAAAAATTGGGAGTCGCGGGCGGCGGGTGGTCAACGAGCGCGGGCTGGCTCGACTACAACAACGACGGGCGGCTCGATCTCTTCGTCGCGCGCTACATGGATTGGGATTTCGCGCGCGGCGATCTCTATTGCGGCGAGCCGACGCCCGGACTGCGCGCCTATTGCCATCCAGACAATTTCAAAGGCGCGACTAATTTGCTCTATCGCCAGAAAGCCGACGGCACGTTTGAAGACGTGAGCGCGGCGGCAGGGATGAGCGACCCGAACGGCAAAGGTCTCGGCGTCGCCTTCGCGGATTTCGACGCGGACGGTTACACGGACATCATCGTCGCCAACGACAGCGTGCGCCAGTCGCTCTATCACAACCGGGGCGACGGCACGTTTGAGGATGTCGCGCTCGTCGCGGGCGTCGGCTACGACGAGAACGGCAAGACCTTCGCCGGGATGGGCGTGGACGCCGCCGACTTCGACAACGACGGCCAGCCCGACATCTTCATCACCGCCCTCTCGAACGAAACCTACCCGCTCTATCACAACACGGGCGACATGACTTTCAACTACGTGACGCAGACCTCCGGCGTCGGCCTGATCACTCTGCTCTACTCCGGTTGGGGCACGCGTTTCCTAGACTTCGACCGTGACGGTTGGCGCGACATCTTCGTCGCACAAGGCCACGTCCTCGACACGATTGAGCGCACGACGAGTCATCTCAAATACAGACAGACGCCGCTCCTCATGCGCGGCACGCCCGCCGCCAAGCCCGGACAGCCGCACACGTTCGCAAACGTCTCCGCTTCGGCGGGCGCGGCTTTCAACCAACCTTACGCGGCGCGCGGCGCGGCCTTCGGCGATCTGGACAACGACGGCGACACGGACATCGTCTTAGCCGTCACGGACGGCGCGCCCGTCGTTCTGCGTAACGACGGCACGAAGAACCACTGGCTCGGCCTCTCGCTCTCCGGCACGAGATCGCACCGCGCGGGCACGGGCGCGCGCCTCGTCGTCACCGAT
>DASYMM010000196.1:0-3281 GCA_036009085.1 Pyrinomonadaceae bacterium
CGGCCCAGCGGTCGAGCGCGCGGGCGAGTTCGCGTGCGAGCGTTTCGCGTTCGGTGAAGAGTTGGTGGACGAGATGCGCGTCGCTCGAATTCGCCGCCAGCGCAGTTTCAATTTCGGTCTGACGCTGTTCGGCCTCTTCGATGCGCGCCTCCAATTCCTCCAACTCGCGCTGCTCTTTGAAAGACAACTTACGCTTGACCGGAGGCGACGACGCCGACGCCGCTCGCTCCTTTTTAACGGCGCGCGCCGCCGTTTCGGTTTCGCTCGTCAAGGCGTTGGCCGCGCGTTCCTCACGCTGCCGCGCTTCCAGAAACGCGGCGTAGTTGCCCGGATACTCACGCACCGCGCCGCCCGCCTCGAAGCGAAAGATATGCTCAACCGTGCGGTCTAGAAAGTAACGGTCGTGGCTGACGACGATCAGGCAGCCGCCGAAGCTGTCGAGATAATCTTCGAGCGTGACCATCGTTTGAATGTCGAGATCGTTCGTCGGTTCGTCGAGGATGAGGACGTTCGGCGCGTTCATCAACACGCGCAGGAGATAGAGACGACGGCGTTCGCCGCCGGATAATTTCGCGATGGGCGCGTATTGAGCCGCGCCGGGAAAGAGAAACTTTTCGAGCATCTGTCCGGCGGTGATAAACGTGCCGTCGGCGGTTTCGATCTGTTCGGCCACTGCGCGTATGTAGTTGATCACGCGTTGCTCTCCGTCGAGCGCGCGGTTCTCCTGATCGTAGTAGCCGAAGCGGACGGTCTGCCCCGTCTCGATTGAGCCGCTGTCGGGCTGGATGCGCCCGGTGATAATCTCAAGCAGTGTGGTTTTGCCCGCGCCGTTCGGGCCGATGATGCCGATGCGGTCGGCGGGTTTGACGGTGTAACTGAAATCTTTGATCAGCTTGCGACCGTCGTAAGCCTTCTCGATGCCGCGCAGTTCGAGAATCTTCTTGCCGATGCGGCGCGTGGTGACCGAGATGTCGAGTTCGGCGCGCGCGGTTTCTTTCGGCTGCGCCATCAAACTTTCGGCGCGTTCGATGCGCGCTTTCGACTTGCGCGTGCGCGCCTTTGCGCCGCGACGCAGCCACGCCAGTTCGCGCCGGATGAGCATTTCGCGCTTCTGCCCTTCGGCGGCGCGTGCGAGTTCCTGCGCCTCTTTCTTCTCCAAATAGTAAGCGTAGTTTCCGTCGAAGGCTTGCACGGTGTTCCGGTCAATCTCAAGAATGCGTCCGGTGACGCGGTCGAGGAAATAACGGTCGTGCGTGACGAGGAGAAGCGCGCCCCTGTAGCGCGCGAGATAGGTTTCGAGCCACGTGATGGTTTCGGCGTCGAGATGGTTGGTCGGCTCGTCGAGGATGAGTAGCGGCGGGTTTGCGATGAGCGCGTGTGCGAGCGCGACGCGTTTGCGCTGCCCGCCGGAGAGCGCGCCCATACGCGCGGTCGTGTCCTGTATGCCGAGGCGTGTGAGCACCATGCGCGCGTTTGTTTCCAGTTCCCACGCGCCCGTCGCTTCAAGTTTGTGCGCTAGCTCCGAGACGCGATTCAACAGGCGCGGCTCGTCTTGCCCGCCGCCGGAGTTCGCCAGAGACTGGCACGCGCGCTCGTATTCGAGCAGCAATTTGGAAGCTTCGTCGCTCGCGGCGAACACCGCGTCGAGCACGGTCTGCTCCGGTTGGAAGGGCGGGTTTTGCGGCAGATAGCCGAGCGAGATGCCTTCCGCGAAAACAACGCGGCCTGTATCGGGTTGCTCCGCGCCCGCGATGAGACGCAGCAGGGTGGTCTTGCCCGAACCGTTTGCGCCGACCACGCCGATACGGTCTTGCGAGTCGAATCCGAGCGTGACGTTTTCAAAGAGCGGTTTGAGTCCGTAGTTTTTACTGAGCGATTCGATGGATAGAATATGCATTGCGGGTTTGTTAAAATAGCCTTCATTATTTCCGAAACAAATTCAAAGCGCATTCCCGGTCAATCCAACTCTTCATTCAATACGTAAATAGAATGAAATCTATCAGCGAGAGGTTGGGAAATGAATAGACGTTATTTTATCAAATCCGGCGCAACTCTAGGAGCAGCCGCCCTGCTGTTCAAAATGCCGCTCGTTTCGGCGTTAGCGCAAAAACGCTCGACAAGCGGAAACAGCAGCACACCACCCTTCACAAAGATCGTGCGGAGCGACGAAGAGTGGAGAAGCTTGCTGACGCCCGAGCAATATCGCGTCGCGCGGCAAAAGGGAACGGAAACGCCTTATTCCAGCCCGCTTAATAAGAACTACGCGAAGGGCGCGTACGAGTGCGTGTGCTGCGCGCTGCCCTTGTTCAGTTCAAAAGCGAAATACGATTCACACACGGGCTGGCCGAGTTTCTGGCAGCCCATCTCCAAACAGAACGTGCGCGAGCAAGCGGAAACCGCCACGGGCGACACGCGCACGGAAGTCGTGTGCGGACGCTGCGACGCGCACCTCGGCCATGTCTTCGACGACGGCCCAGACCCGACCGGACTGCGCTACTGTATGAACGGCGTGGCCTTGAAGTTCGTTAAAAGCGTCAAACGCGCTTGAGCTTCGTTCCGCGCGCATCGCTTGATTGATAAAGATTGAGAGAGGGGAAGGATAAATTCGTGACGAAGAAAGTTATCAAAACGGATGAGGAATGGCGCGCGCAACTGACGCCCGAGCAATATCGCGTCGCGCGACAGAAGGGAACCGAGCGCGCCTTCACGGGCGAATACTACGACTCGAAAGACGAAGGCACGTACAAGTGCGCGGCCTGCGGCAACGAACTGTTCAGTTCCGACGCCAAGTTCGATTCGGGCTGCGGGTGGCCGAGTTTTACGGAGCCGGCGGCGGAGGATAACGTCCGCACGGAAGTCGATTACAGCTTCGGGATGAAACGCACGGAAGTTTTGTGCGCCGCGTGCGATTCGCACCTCGGCCACGTCTTCGACGACGGGCCGCGACCCACGAACCTGCGCTATTGCATCAACTCGGCCGTCCTAGATTTAGACAAAAAAGAGTAACGCGCCGCTGATTAAACCTTAAGACTCACCACAGAGGCACAGAGAGAGAGCACAGAGGGGGCACGGAGAGTTGAATGTTTTTCTCTGTGCCCCCTGCTGTGTCCTCTGTGCCTCTGTGGTGAAGGTTTTAATTCCTCTTACAGCACGAACGTGTAGCCGGGGTCTAACTTCTGGTAGGCGATGAGAATTTCGTGAATCGTGTAAGGGTGCGTGTCGTTGCCGGGCAACATGTTGTTGAGCACCTGGAAGAAGTGCTCCAAACCTTTAGCGTCGTC
>DASYMM010000197.1:0-17587 GCA_036009085.1 Pyrinomonadaceae bacterium
CCGAAGCGAAAGAGGGCGAGAGTTCGGTCGGCGTCAGAAAAGACGAAGAGGCGAAGAAGGATAACCAGAACAGTTCCGAAAATCAGAACGAGTCGGCCACGGCCAGCAACAAAAACGAGAACGCCAACGAGAACGCCAACCGCCCGAAACGCAACAAGAACACGAACAAGAACGCCAACGCCAACAACTCGAACGCAAACGCGAGCGCAAACGGCAACATCAACTCGAATTTGAACGCCAACTTGACGACCAACAGCCGCCCGAACGCCGACAATCGCAACGCAGCGGAACGTCCAGACCCCGCGCGCAACACGAACACGCGCACGAACAGCAACAATCCCGACCCGTCGAACCGCAACACGGGCGCGACGCCGAGCGCGACGCCCGCGACAAATCGCAACACGGCGGGCGCGGCGAACACGAATCGCCCCAGAACCACGACGAACAACCGTAATACGAACACTCCGGGCAACCGCAACGCGCGCCCGTCCGGCGGTGCCGCTCCGGCGCGCAACAGTAACAACCCGCGCCCGTAATCTTTCCCGCTAGGGTAAGGCAACGATGATAGAGATCGCCCCATCTATTTTATCTGCTGATTTTGCGCGGCTTGGCGAGGAGATCGCGGCCATCGAGCGCGGCGGCGCAGCGGTCGTGCATTGCGACGTGATGGACGGGCATTTCGTGCCGAATATCACGATTGGCCTCCCCGTCGTAAAGTCTCTCAGGCGCGCAACCCGTTTGCCGCTCGACACGCATCTAATGATTTCCGAGCCGGGGCGTTACGCCGAGCAGTTTGTCGAAGCGGGAGCCGATATGGTCTCGGTGCACGTCGAGATCGACCCGCATCTGAATCGAACGCTCGTCGGCATCAGAAGCAAAGGCGCGAAGGCCGGGATCGCCATCAACCCTGCGACGCCGCTCGCCGCGCTCGAAGAATCGCTCGCGTTCGCCGATTACGTTCTGCTGATGACCGTCAATCCCGGCTTCGGCGGGCAAAAATTCATCCCGACCATGCTCGACAAAGTGCGTCGCCTGCGGCGCATGATCGAGGAGCGCGGCTTGAAGACGCGCATCGAAGTTGACGGCGGCATTGACCGCACGAATATTGCAGACATCACCGCCGCCGGAGCCGAAATCATCGTCGCCGGAACGGCGGTCTTCGGCGGAGGCGACCCGGCGCAAGGCGTCCGCGAACTCATCGACTCCGCCGCTCAATGGGTCTGAAAAGCAGTGACGAGTGACAGGTGACGAGTGACAAGTTAAAAACTAAAGAGCCTCAGACCTGAAACAGACCTGAGACTCGAAACCCTAAACCTGAAACTTGAAACCTGAAACTTTGAACCTGTTTTTCACTCGTCACTCGTCACTCGTCACTTGTCACTGACTTTTGGAGGTTTTAAATGCGTTTTCGCAGATTTTTATTGGTCGCCGGCGCGTGCGCGATCTTTGTGAGTGGTTTGCCCGTCGCGTCGGGCGCGCAGCAGCAACAGCCGTCGCCGCAGCAGCGCGCGCAGAGCGAGGGGACGGCGGCACAACGTCTCGAAGTGTTGCGGCAGCGTCTGGAGACTTTGCGGCGCACGCTCAACGGCGCGATTGCGGGTCTGAACGCCAAGGACGACAAGCAGAAGAAGGATCAAAAAGCGGCGACGGATGATCCGGCCACGCGCCTGCGCGGTTTGGAGAAAGAGGCGAGTTCGATCCTGAACGAAGTTGCCGAACTGCGCGCACGCGTTGACCGCGCCGACAAGTTTGAAGTGACGGACGTTGATAAGTTGGAGAGCGCGTTCGCCGATCTCAACGGGCGTGCCGAGTCGGGCTTGCAGGCGACGGCGGACGCACGCCGCGCGACGGCGACGACGACTTCCAACGCCTCGACGAGCGCAAAGAATAAGAAGAAGCCCGGCTTCTTCGGGCGTATCCTTGGACGCGGCGGCGATGACGACGAGTATGCGGAACTCGTCGGCGGCGTTGCGCCGGGACGCGACCGCCAGTTGTTTGAAGTGGCGGCGAGAGAGGCGCGCAAGTCGAAGTATGAAGAATCGCGCTATCTCTTCAACGTGATCATCACGACCTACCCGGATTCGCCCTACCTGCCGCACGCGAAACTCGCCATCGCCGACACCTTCTATCTCGAAGGCACGACGAGCGCGCTCATTCAAGCGGCCAACGCGTATCAGGAATGGTTGACGTTTTTCCCGACCGACCCGCTCGCAGATGAAGTGATGTTGAAAGTCGCCGAGGTCGAGATGCGACAGATGGGCTTGCCCGACCGCGACGTGGCGCACGCGCGCAAGGCCGAGCAACGCCTGAAAGCTCTCTTGCAGCAGTTCCCGAACACGGCCTTGCGCCCCGATGCGCAGATTCGCCTGCGCGAGGTGCAGGAAAATCTCGGCATGCACACTTTTCAGGTCGGCAACTTTTATATGGCTCGCTACGAGCGCGGCGTCGCCCCGAATCCGAAGGGCGCGCAATCGCGTTATCGTGAAGTGGTCGAAAAGTTCCCCGAATTCTCGCGCCGCGACCGCGCGCTCTATCTCTTAGCCAACACTTACTTGCTGGAAGAAGAGCCGGACGAAGCGGCCAAATATTTTCAAGAGATCGTGCGCAATTTCCCGAACAGCGAATTGGCCGAAAAGGCCGCGGAGCAACTCGAAGCCATCGGCGCGCACAAGCCGGAAGCCGACCCGAACGCGAAAGACAAACTGCCGCCGCAGAAACCGGGTCTCACTTCGCGCTTGATGCAGCAGGTGTTCGGGACAAATCCCATCACGGTTGACAAAAACGGCGTGCTCATCAACAAGGACAGCGACGAGAGCAGCCTCATCGATGTCATCATTGACAACAAAGGCACGCTTCCCGTCACGACGCCGAACGCGCCGACTATCAACCGTCGCGTCCCCGGTGTTTCGCGCCCGGCAGCGCAGCAGACGCAACCTCCTGCGCCCACGGCGACCCCCGCGCCAGACAAGGCCACGGACGGCGTGAGATTGACGCCGACCAATCCCGGCCCGCCCAAAACCGGCGATACACCGAGCGCGCCGCCGAGCCAGCCGCCGCCCTCGAATTGAAGCCGCATAGTAGGTTGAAAGGGTAAGGGGTAAAGGGAAAGGGCTGATTCCTTTTCCCTTTACCCCTTACCCTTTCCCCTTATTAGTTTCTCCTTCCTGCGTTTTACTTTCGAGTGGTCGGTGTTAGAATTTTTGCGTCTCCCAAACGTGTGAAATGAGAGCGATGAAAGCGCGTCGAACGGCGTACGCCTGCGGCGTCGAGGAACGCTGATGGACTCATATGGCCGAAGATAGAGAAACTGAATTGACGCGCCGCCATCGCGCCGCTGCCACGTTCGTCTCGGCGCTCGTCACGCTCACGCTCTTGCTCGTCGCGCTGGCTTACGCGGGCGCGCGCCCGAAACTGAATCTGAATTTCATTGACCAGACCGCCTACGTCGCGCTCTGGATCGTAATTCTCTTTGTTGGTCTCGGCGCAATCGCGCTGCGGCGTATGCGTTTCGGAGCCTTGCGCCTGCAAACCATCGCCGACGCCAAAGGCCATTCCGCCCTGCTCGCAACTTTACACAAGACCACTGTGCTCGTCGCTTTGTGCGGCCTCGCCATCGCCGTCATCGGCTACGTATTGTTCATGCGCTCAACCGACGCGTGGGATATGTTGAAAGCGGGAACTATCGCCATCGCCATTTTGCTCTACGCATACCCGCGCCGCGCGGCCTGGCAGCGCGTCCTGCAAGCGACTCAAACCAAAACCGGCTTGACCACCGACGGCGTGCCGCCCGCGAAAGGAACAACCGCGTGAAGTTTTCTGTCCACCTCGCCTCGCTCGCCTTCGCGGTCTCTGCGTGCGTCTTTACTTGTCCCGTTCAAGGCTACGCGCAGGCGGAAACGCTCGTGCCCGTCCCTCAACCCACGGCCACGCCCGGACGCACCGTTCAGCCGACCGCGCAGACTTCCGTGCAGCCCACGCTCAACGAGCGCGAGCGACGCGTCAAGGCTTATGCGAAGTTGATGGAAGGGCAGCGTTTCTTCACGAACGCGCGCGGCGCGGGCGGCATCACGCGCGAGGATTTGAGTTCCGCGCAGAAGGCTTTTGAACTCGCCGCCGTGCTCGACCCCACTCTCTCGGAAGCACACACCGCGCTCGCCGAGATCGCCTTCTTCTTCCTCGATGATCAACCGCTCGCCGAACGCCACGCGACGGCTGCCGTCCGCGTTGACAACAACAACTTCGGCGCGCACCGCATCCTCTCGCGCATCTATTCGCTCAAGGCCGGACTCGACCCCGACAAAATTGACCGTGCCGCTGCCGAACGCGCCATCGCAGCCCTGAAAGAAGTCCTGCGCATAGACGCGAGCGACGGCGAAGCTCTGGCTCTGCTCGGCGAGTTCTATGCGGCGACCGGACGCAACGAAGAAGCGATTGAAGCGTTTCGTCGCTGGATGGGCGCGCCCGCCACCGTTGACACCAACTTCTACAAAGTCATTTCGCAGGGGCGCGAACTCTCGCCCGATGCCGCCGCCGCCCGTCTCGCCGAAGCCTATTTGAAGGCCGGGCGCACGGGCGAAGCCGTCGAAGCGGTGCGCCGCGCTCTCTCGATCAATCCTGAGAACACGCAGTATCTCGCCCTGCTCGGCGAAGCGATTGACGCGGGCGGCAGCGACGAACCGGAAGCGATCAAAGAGTTGCAGCACATGATCGCGGCCAACCCGCAGAACCTCGCGGCGGTCAGCCTGCTCGCGCACGCGCAGGCTCGTTCCGGCAAAGTTGACGACGCGCTCGCCACCTTGCGCGCGAGTCTCGCGGCCAAGAGCGGCGATACGCGCGAGCAGCAGCAACAGCGTCGTCGCCTCGTGGACGACCTCGCCGGGATTCTCTCCGACGCCCTGCGTTACGACGAAGCCATCGCCGCCTACGAAGATCAACTCAAAGCGCGCGGCGTGACGGACCAGCCGCTCACCGCCGACAGCGACAAGGAGGCGGCGCGCCCGCCGCTCGAACGCATCCTCAACTTGCAGCGACAGGCGGGGCGTCTGGACGATGCCTTCTCGACCGCCGGGCGGATGCGTCGCGTGCTCGGCTCGAACGATCCGCGCGCGGACTTTTATTCAATCGCCGTGTTGCGCGAGCAGGGCAAGCGGCAAGAGGCTCTGGACGCAGTGCGCGCCGCGCGTTTGAAGTTTCCCGAAGTGGCGGAGTTTTTGCGTCTGGAAGCAGAGACGCTTGCCGAACTCGGTCAGGTCGAAGAAGGCGCGACGCTTTTGCGTGCGCGCATCACGGGCAAACTCGAAGACGATTACCCGGCTTATCTCTCCATCGCGAGTCTCTACCTGCAAGCCGGTCGCGGCAAAGAAGCCGTCGTCGCCGCGCGCAAACTGCTCGAACTCGCGCCGCCCGATCAGCCCCAACTCATCACGCAGGCTCTCGTCATACTCTCTTCCTCGCAAGAACGCGCGGGCGACAAAAAAGGCGCGGAAGAGTCTCTGCGCCGCATCCTCTCCAGGACGCCGAACGATGCGACCGCGCTCAACAACCTCGGCTACTTTCTCACCGAGCGAAACGAACGTCTCCCCGAAGCCCTCGACATGATCAAGCGCGCGGTGAAGGCCGAGCCGACCAATCCCAACTATCTGGACAGCCTCGGCTGGGTCTATTTCAAACTCGGCCAACTCGACGAAGCCGAACGCCACCTGAACGACGCCGCGCGCCGCAACACGCGCTCCTCCACCGTGCAGGAACATCTCGGCGACCTCCACCACAAACGCGGTCAACTCGAACAGGCGCGCGCCTTCTGGCGCAAAGCCATCGGCCTCACCACCGACGCCTCCAACATCACACGCCTCAAGGGCAAAATCGGCAACGACCAGACCAAGTAAGCCGCACAATTCAAAGCTCTCGACCGCTGGCACGGAGTCGCCGGAGCCGGGCGCGACCGTGTAAAAATGACATATTGACGGTGTGCGGGTCGCGCGATACACTGGATTTAGTCGGAGCGATTGCCCCTTTTTCGGTCTGACCAAAAGCACAAACCCTCCTCTCGGTTATAAGTCTAAGAATTAAGAAAGTTGTACCCCCGATGACGCGCAACAATTTGTTCCCCTGTCTAGGTCTGCGTGTGCGCCGGCACGCAGGATTCGCGCTCTCCGCTGTAGCTTGTCTCTTCGCCGCCGGACTGTACGCCGATGCGGACGCGCAGACGAACGCGGTGCGCCCCGTCGCACGACTCATCGGAGTCTCGAACGGCGGCGTGAGCGGGGCGGCACGCGCCGAAGCGTGCGAGACGAACGCGCGATTGATGAACGCCTCTCTCTCGGACGCATCAGCCACGCGCTCGCGCACCGCACGCGTCAGCGCGACGAGCGACGAGCGACGCGCCTTCGATCTCATCAACGCGGAACGGCGCACACGCGGCGAGTCGTCTCTGGTCTGGGACGCGGAACTGACGCGCATGGCGCGTCTCCATTCCGAGAGCATGGCGCGGCAGAACTTTTTCGATCACACGAACCCGCAAGGCGAGAATATGACGATGCGCGCACGCGCCTGCGGCGTCTGCGGTTGGAGCGCAATGGCGGAGAACATCGCGTATAATTCGGGCTACGACGATCCGGCGGCCTTCGCCGTCGAGCGTTGGCTGACATCGCCGAAGCACCGCGCCAACGTGCTGCGCGCAGGCTTCACGCATTCCGGCATCGGCGTGGCACGCGCCGCCGACGGTCGCATCTTTTTCACGCAGGTCTTCGTCACGCGCTAGAGCCGCGACAGGCAAGTGCTAAAATACGAGGCGGCTGGCGCTCAATTTTCAGAGAGGCCAGCCGCTAAACTTTTGCCAGCCAAACTTTTGCCAGCTAAACTTTGCGCGCTGACTTTTGCCGGTCGAAATTTTCCATTTTGCCAGAAGCACCGTTCACACTTCCGTCTTTCGCCAAGATCAATCTCACCCTGCGCTCGCTCGGACGCCGCGCCGACGGCTACCACGAACTCGAAACGGTCTTCCAGACCATCTCTCTGCACGACGAACTCACGTTCAGCGCGCGCGATGACGCACGGCTCGAACTCGACTGCGACGCACCCGGCATCCCTGCGGACGAGACGAACCTCGTGCATCGAGCGGGCGTCGCCCTGCGCGAGCGTTACGGCGTCAGTCGCGGGGCGCGCGTCGAACTGAGGAAAAGGATTCCGGCGGGCGGTGGTCTGGGCGGCGGCTCGTCAAACGCAGCCGTCGCGCTCGTCGGCCTCGCGCGCCTGTGGGAAATAGAGACAAAGCGGCAGACGCTCGCCGAAATCGGCGCAGGGTTGGGCGCAGACGTGCCTTTCTTTCTGACGGGCGGCACCGCGCTCGGCACGGGGCGGGGAACGGACATCCACCCGCTCCTAGACCTCCCGCAGAAATATCTTTTGCTCATCACGCCGGGCGTCCATGTTTCGACCGCGGAGGCTTATAAATCGTTGAACGCGCCCGCCTTGACAAAGCCACTTTCGCCCGTTAATCTCACTGTTTCTCGCGTGCAGGCTGAAATTTCAGGTTCGCTGCATGCGGTGCTGGAAAACGATTTCGAGCGCGTCGTCTATCGCCTTTATCCTGAAATTGAGCGGGCGCGCACGTCGCTCATCGCGGCAGGCGCACGCAGCGCGTTGCTGTCGGGCAGCGGGGCGAGCGTCTTCGCTCTCTTTGATAGTTCTGACGAGCGCGAACGCGCGCGGGGCAGTTTGCAGGTCGAGACCGGCTGGCAGGTTTTCGCTTCGACGACGCTCACGCGGGCGACATACGAAGCGGCGTTCGGAGCAGTCAACTTTTGACAAGCGTGTTTGCCTACTGAACGCGAACATGCGTGGGCAATATTGGGGCGTCGCCAAGTGGTAAGGCACCGGTCTTTGGATCCGGCATTCGTAGGTTCGAATCCTTCCGCCCCAGCCAATCATCATAAGTTTCAGGTTTCAGGTTTCAGGTTTCAAGTTTAAGAAAACTTCAGACCTGAAACTTGAAACCTGAAACCTGAAACTTTTTATGAGTACGACTGGCGGCATCAAAGTTTTTTCCGGCAACGCGAATCGCGAGTTGGCGCGGGAGATTTGCAGCGACCTCGGCTGCGACCCCGGCAGCGCGACGACGGAGCGTTTTTCGGACGGCGAGTTCAACTTTCAGATCACCGAGAACGTGCGCGGCGGCGACGTGTTTATCGTCCAGCCGACCTGCCCGCCGACCGACGCGAATTTGATGGAACTGCTCGTCATGCTCGACGCGTTCCGTCGTTCGTCTGCCGAGCGCGTGACGGCTGTGATCCCGTATTACGGTTATGCGCGTTCGGACAAAAAGGATCGCCCGCGCGTCTCGATTGCCGCCAAGCTTGTCGCCAATCTGATCGCCACCGCCGGAGCCGACCGCATCCTGACGATGGACTTGCACGCCGCGCAGATTCAAGGCTTCTTTGATATTCCGGTTGACCACTTGTACGCCGCGCCCGTCATGATCGGTCATTATCAAGCGAACCCGATGGCGCGTCTCACTGTGGTTGCGCCCGACACGGGCGGCGCGGAACGCGCGCGCGCTTACGCGAAACGTTTGAACGCCGACCTCGCGCTCTGCGACAAGCGACGCGAGAAGGCGAACGTGGCCGAAGTGATGAACGTCGTCGGCGACGTGCGCGGGCGCAATTGCCTGATTGTTGATGATATGTGCGACACGGGCGGGTCTTTGACGAAGGTGGCGAAGGCTTTGAAAGACGCGGGCGCGGATAGCATTCATGCCTGCTTTACGCATGCGGTGCTGTCGGGTCGCGCCTGTGAACAGTTGACCAAGTCCGACATCGAGCAGGTCGTCACGACCAACACGATCCCGTTCAACGGAAGCGAGAACGAGTTGGATAATATTGAAGTTTTGAGTATCGCGCCGCTACTGGCGAAAGCGATCAGGTCGATCCATGAGGAAACGAGCGTTTCTTCGCTCTTCGTGTGAAGGGCAAAAACCGAGCGTGAATGCGCTAGAAAGAGCGAGTTGAAATTATGGCAGAGAAGAAAGAATTTATTATCAAGGCTGAACGCCGCGAGGGGCGTGGCAAAAACGACGCGCGCCGCGTGCGCGCCGCAGGCCGCGTGCCGCTGACGATCTACGGCGGCGGCGGCGAGTCCGTGTCGGCCTCCGCGTCGCTCGCGGAACTGGCGGCCATCCTGCGCACCGAGAGCGGACACAACACGATCTTCACGCTCGACGTTGACGGCGAAGGCGGACACGATGTGATGTTCCTCGACCGTCAGATCGATCCCGTGCGCGGTCGTCTGGTGCACGCTGATTTGCGTCGCCTCGTGCGCGGCCAGAAGATCGAAGTCGCCGTGCCGTTGCGCCTGACGGGCGAGCCTGTCGGTGTCACCGATGGCGGCGGCGTGCTCGAACAGATGTTGCGTGAAATCCAAATCCGCGTCAGCCCGCGCGACATCCCCGACGCGATTGATCTCGATGTTTCCAACCTCGGCGTCCACGACGTGCTGCACGTCTCCGACCTACAGGTGGCCGACAATATCGAAATCCTGAACGAGCCGGAGACGGTGCTCGCCACGGTCGGCATCGTGCAGGAAGAGCCGGTCGAAGCTCCTGCGGCGACGACCGACGAAGAAGGCGCGGAACCGGAAGTCATCGGCAAGGGCAAGAAGGACGACGAAGAGGAAGCCTAAGAGGCTTTGGGCAAAGGGTAACGGGGAACAGGTTGATTGCCTCGCGGCTTTGGTCTTCTTCCTTGACCCTTTGCCACTTCCCCTTATTCCCTGTTTTCTGATGCTTATCGTCGGGCTGGGCAATCCGGGCGCGCAATATGAATTGACGCGACACAATCTCGGCTTCATGGTCGTAGATTCGCTGGCGCACGCGGCGGGGCGCGACGTGAAACGCGCCGAGTGCCGCGCGCTCGTCGGACGCGCCGAAATCGAAAGCTGTACGGTCGAACTCGTCAAGCCGCAGACTTACATGAATCTGAGCGGCGAGTCGGTTCAGTGTTTGCTGCGTAAGCGCGAGTTGAAAGCATCGGATAGTTTGATCGTCATCAGCGACGATCTCGCGTTGCCCTTCGGCACGTTGCGCCTCAGGGCGCGCGGTTCGAGCGGCGGCCACAACGGTTTGAAGAGCATCATCGCGCAAACGGGCACGGACGAATTCATTCGCCTGCGCATCGGGATTCAGCCCGAACACCCGCTCGCCGACGCCAAGCGATACGTCCTCGAACGCTTTCCCCAAAGCGCGCGCGGCGAACTCGAAAAAGTTTTAGCACGGAGCGCAGACGCACTCCGCGCCGTCCTCCGAGACGGCATTGACAAAGCAATGGCACTTTACAACAGTGACAAGTGACGGGTGACAAGTGACGAGTTAAAGCAAAGAGATTGTCTTTAACTCGTCACTTGTCACCCGTCACTCGTCACGGTTCTTTTCCTTCTTGCTTCCGCCACAAGGCCGAGGCTAGACATCCATAAGGAGGATGAATTTTGGCTGAGAAGAGAATTTACGAAGTGGTCTTCATCATAGACCCGGCGACGGGCGAAGAAGACTCGACCCGCCTCGTCGAAAACCTGCAAAAAATCGTCACCGATCAGGGCGGCGCAATCACCAAATCAGAGAGCATGGGGCGCAGGCAGTTGGCCTACAAGATCGGGCGCAACACCGAAGGCCATTTCATGCTGTTCGAGATCGAAGGCACGGGCGGCGAGATCGCCGAACTCGAACGCCGCATGCGCGTCAGCGATCAGGTGATGCGCTATCTCACCGTGCGCGTGGACGAAGACCGTCGCCGCGCCGATAAGTTCAAAGAGCGACGCGCACGCAAGGCTGCGAAGCGTCCTGAGAAGGGCAGCGCACGCGGTTCGAGCGGCGGCGCAGCAACCACCGTCGCACCCGCTGCGGTCGCAGTTGCCGCCAACGAAGACGACATCGAAGCGTAACTCGCGCGTTTGTCTCGCGCCGGTTCGATCAGCGCGGGCGTGAATGTTTTCGCGTCTCCGACCAGAGCGCGCCCGGCGAGTTGAATAACTTGTTTGAGTAGCGCGCGGCGGGGTCGCCCAAAGTTTGAAAGAGGAAAATTATGTCGAGAAATTTTGATCGTGATCGTGAACGTGATTTCGGAAATGACGACGACCGTGGCGGACGCTTCGGCGGCGGTGGCGACCGTGGTGGTCGCGGCGGCGGCGGTGGCGGCGCGCGTGGCCGTTTTCGCCGGCGCAAAGTTTGCCGCTTCTGTCTGGATAAAGTTGACATCATAGATTTCAAGGACGTGAAGTTGCTGACGAACTACATTCCTGAACGCAGCAAAGTTTTGCCGCGCCGGATTTCCGGGTCGTGCGCGCCGCATCAACGCATGCTGGCCGAAGCCATCAAACGCGCGCGCAACATCGCGCTCTTACCTTACGCCGCGGATTCGTAAAAAGGAGGGACTAAATATTATGGCAAACACACAAGTCCTCTTGCGTGAAGATATTGATAATTTGGGAGCGCGCGGCGAGATCGTCAAAGTCCGCGCGGGCTACGCGCGCAACTACCTGTTGCCGCGCAAACTCGCCGTGCAGGCCACGGCTTCAAACGTCAAGCAGATCGAACAGGAGCGCGCCGCCCTTATGAAAAAGGAAGCGACGGAGCGCGCCGGAGCCGAGGCGCAGGCCGGGCAGATGAACGCGCTGCGCCTGACCTTCGAGCGCAAGGTCGGCGAACACGGCATGCTCTACGGCTCGGTCACCTCGATGGACATTCAGGAAGCCCTCAAGGAAAAGGGCTACGACTTTGATCGTCGCCGCATACACCTCGCGGAAGCGATCAAGGAGACGGGCGAGTTCTCCGTCCGCGTGCGCCTGCATCGTGAAGTGAACGTCGAGATTCCAGTCATCGTCACAGCCGAAGGCGGCGCGGCGACGGGTGAAGCTGCGCCGGTGACGGAAGCGGCAACTGCGACCGACGCGGATGCGACCGCCGATGCTTCGCCGGAAGCGACGACCGACGCTGCTGCTGCTGCTGACGCGTCGGGCGAAGGCGGCGAGTAAAAACCAGACAAAAAGCGGGCGCTTCAACTAAACGTTGTCGCGCCCGCTTTGGCTATAGTATGCTGTGGGCGCGTTGCTCTCGTGGGGAAATTTTGAGAACGCCGTCGCTCGCAGCATTTTCTTTGTCCCGGTCTTCCTGCAACTAACTCCTGAGTCTCCCGATGGTCAAACATTTCGCTCCCGATTCGATGCGCGATCAAATGCTCGAACGCCCGCTTCCGCACAGCGCGGAGGCCGAGCGCGCCATCCTCGGAGCCATCATCCTCGACAACGGCCTCGTCAATCAGGCCATCGAACTCTTAAAGCCCGACGACTTCTACGTCCGCGCGCACTATCATCTCTTCCGCGCCATGATCTCGATGAGCGAACGCGGCGCGGAGATCAACCCGATCCTCATCGGCGAAGAACTACGGCGCGACGGTTCGCTCGAACAGGTCGGCGGCATCGCCTTCATCTCCGAACTCACTTACGGCCTCCCGCATTTCTCGAACATCGTCCACTACGCCAAAGTGGTGCACGACGCTTCGATGCTCCGCCAACTCGTCAAGGTCGCGAACAAGATCACGAGCGAGGCTTTGGAAGCCGAAGAAGATGCCTCGCTCATTCTCGACCACGCCGAGCAGATGATCTTCGCGCTCGCAGACGAGCGCACGCGGCAAGGCTTCGCCCACGTCAAACCCGTCGCCGACGGCATCCTCGAAAAGATTCAGGAACTCGGCGGGCGCGGCGCAGTCCTGACCGGACTCACCACCGGCTTCAACGAACTCGACACGATGACCTCCGGCCTGCAACCCTCCGACCTGATCATCGTCGCCGCGCGCCCCTCGATGGGCAAGACATCGCTCTGTCTGACGCTCGCGCAGAACGCCGCGATTCAGGCGAACGCTGTCGTCGGCGTGTTCTCGCTGGAAATGTCGAAGGAGTCTCTGGTGATGCGCATGCTCTGTTCCGAGGGGCACGTGGACGCGCACCGCTTCCGCGCGGGCTTCCTCTCGCGCGACGAATGGGCGCGGCTCGCGGGCGCGCTCGGCACGCTGTCGGAGACGAAAATTTTTATAGACGACACGCCGGGCATCTCCGTCCTTGAGATGCGCGCAAAAGCGCGGCGGCTCGCGGCGGAACAGAAGCGGCTCGACTTGATCATCGTTGACTATTTGCAGCTGATGTCCGGCTCCTCGCGACGTTCCGAGTCGCGCCAGCAAGAGGTGTCCCAAATCTCGCGCGAGTTGAAGGGGCTGGCAAAGGAGTTGAACGTCCCGCTCGTCGCGCTCTCGCAACTCTCACGCGCGCCCGAAGCCCGCACAGACCACCGCCCGCAACTCGCAGATTTACGTGAATCGGGCGCCATCGAGCAGGATGCGGACGTGGTGGCTTTCATCTATCGAGAGGAGCAGTACAACCGTACGGAGGAGAATGCGGGGTTGGCGGAAGTGATCATCGCCAAACAGCGCAACGGCCCGACGGGCGTGGTCAAGCTGGCCTTCCTCAAAGAATTTACGCGCTTTGAAAACATGTGGCGTGAGTAGCGCGCGTCACGGCTCAAGATTTTTCTACAGGCATCAATTGAAGGGGGACACACGGTGCGTCCTCCTTTTTTTGTAGACGGATTTCAAGAAAAGAGAGAAGCCGTTGGTGATAACTTCCGCATCCGCCTCTGCGCCTTCATTCAGACGCTCGCTCGTGTGGGGCGGTTTGAGTTTTGGCGTGGTGAGTTTGTGCGTGTTTGCGACGGTGGCTTTCGTAGAGCGTTGGATGTACGCACGGCTGGGCTTGTCCGGCGCGTACCTCGTCTGGACACTTCTTTTCATCATACCGGGCGGCGCGGTATTCAACGCTCTGGTCGTGGGAGAGAGACGCGGGATAAAGTTTTACCTGTTGTTCGGCGCGGCTTTTTTCGCGTATGCGGTCGGTTGGGTGTCGGCGTATTTCATGCTGTCGGGCGGTGCGGCGGGAGAATGGGTCGGCTCGCTCGCGGGGTCTGTGCTGATGGGGTTGGTGTTCGCCGCAGGCTTCGGCGTTTTACGCAACGCGCCGATGTTGTGTGTGATTCTGTTGGTCGCTAACTCCGCCGGGTATTTTCTCGGTTCAGCTCTGAACGATTTTATCGGCGGGAGGGCGGGGATGTTGTTGTGGGGAGCCGCCTACGGGTTGTGTCTGGGGGCCGGGCTAGGCGCGGTTCTGCATGTCGCGCAAGAAGCCCGCCGCGCGAGCGCTTTAACTCCCCTCAGAGATTAGTCGCGGCTGTCCGGCTGAGGAAAGATGCAAAATTCGGAAGACCCTATGACCGGCACCGGCGACGAAATTGACGCGACGACGCGACGCCCGACTTGGGCTGAGATCGATCTCGATGCGCTCGCCTCTAACTTTCGCGCGGTGCGTCGCCTCGTCGGCGAAGATGTGAAAGTGATGGCCGTGGTGAAGGCGGACGCATACGGGCACGGGGCGGTGGGGTGCGCGCGGCGGCTGGCGGCGGAGGGCGCGGAGTGGTTCGCGGTCGCGTTGCCGGAAGAGGGCATCGAGTTGCGGCGCGCCGGGATTGAGCAGCCGATCCTTTGTCTGGAAGGTTTCTGGGAAGGGCAGGCGGGCGCGCTGATCAAGTACAGACTCACGCCCGTCGTCTTCCGGCTCGACATGGCGGAGGCGTTGGATGCGGCGGCGCGGGAGGCGGGCGTCATCGCGGACGTGCATGTGAAGATTGACACGGGCGTCGGGAGGCTCGGCGTGCGCTGCGGCGAGGCGGCGACGGAGTTTGCCCGCGCGCTCAAAAATTTTGCACACCTGCGCGTGGACGGCTTGATGACGCACTTCGCCGCGGCTGACGAAGCGGCGCGCGATTCTTTTACGGAAGAACAGTTGTCGCGCTTTCAAGCGGCGTGCGAATCGTTTCGCGCGGCAGGCCACGCGCCGACCTTCTATCACATGGCGAACTCCGCGGCGACCTTCGCGCACGCGGCGGC
Source organism: Pyrinomonadaceae bacterium (assembly GCA_036009085.1). GTDB lineage: Bacteria > Acidobacteriota > Blastocatellia > Pyrinomonadales > Pyrinomonadaceae > JAIVJZ01. The sequence continues at coordinate 14,976 of DASYMM010000197.1, forward strand.
GCGTGGCAACATGGTTCGACCGGGCGGTGTGCTCTACGGTCTCTGGCGCGACGTGCTGCAAACGCAAAGCGAGCCGCCGGAGTTGCGTCCGGTCTTGGCGGTGCGTTCGCGGATCATTTTGTTGAAGTGGATCGGGGCGGGCGAGACGCTCGGCTACGGTTGCACCTTCAAAGCGACGCGCCCGACGCTCGTGGCAACCCTGCCCATCGGTTATCACGACGGCTACGCGCGCGCGCTTTCAAATCGCGTGCGCGTCGTCGTGCGCGGGAAGTTTGCGCCCGTCGTCGGTCGTATCTCGATGGACTTGACGCTCGTTGATGTAACGGACATAGAAGGCGTCGCACACGGAGATCAAGTGACGCTCATCGGCGCGGACGACAAACTCTCCCTGCCCGCCGAAGAGATCGCCAAAATCGCGGGCACCATCTCCTACGAAATCACCTGCGGCATCAGCGCGCGCGTACCCAGAAAATTCAAGGAAATTGCGGATGGTGGATTGCGGAATGCGGATTGAAAAGCACAGGCGATTAACACGACACTTCCTGCTTTCTAATCCGCATTCCGCAATCCACCATCCGCAATTCCGTTGTTCCTTCCTGAAGTTTTGCTGTGTGCTCGGAGGAGTCTCCTTTCTGTGCGGTTATTGCAGGATGAAGTTGTAGGTGATCACGCCCGACACTTTGACTGCGTGGCCGGAGATTGAGGTCGGCGAGAATTTCGCCTGATAAGCGGACGACTGTGCGGCGGCGCGCAGCAGCGGGTGTCCGTCCGTCGCTCGCGCGGAGACGACGCGGCCTTGCTCGTCAATCAAAATCTCGACCGTCACCGCGCCCTGCACGCCAACCTGCTTGGCAATGGCTGGATAGACGGGCGCGGGCTTCGTGATGATCTTGCTTTTGATCAAGACGCTTGAGAGCCTGACCTGATCGGGCGGTTTCGCGGGCGCGGGCGTCGCCTTCACGCGCGGCGGCGGTGGCACCGGGTCGGTCTCGTTTGAAGGGGGCACGACGATGCCCGTCGTGGGCGGGCCGGGTTCGCCGGAACCGTTATTCGGAGGGCCGATGGCGATTCCGTCGCCGATATTTTTATTGCCCACTTTCGCATTATAAGGCGACGGCGGGGGCGCGGGATTCGTGGAAATTTCCTTCGGCACCAACGTGCTGTGCGTGCTGGCGATAATTTGTGCGCGGAGCACTTCGCCCGTCGTGCCCGAGCCGGACGTGTATTTTGGTTGAGCGCGAACCACCTGTGGGTTGCGCTCGATCTGCGCCACGGGAACGGGCGTGATGAGTGTGACTTCCAAATCCTGTGTGCCGAGTTGCTCGTTGTAGGCATAGACGCTCGCCACGCCCGCCACCAGCAAAAGCAGTCCGTAGAAACCGAGCGTGCCTAAAAAGAAACGCCCTTTGCGCGCGAGGTCTTTTTTATGCGAGCCGGATTCAACCAAGTGTGTGAACATAACTTTTAGTCCTCTCTGTAGCCGGTGCCAGACGGGTCTCAACGAGCGGACTCGAACACTTTAGACTCCACGGCTTCGCGTCTTGTTCCCGAAACACGGAAGCGAGATTTTGGTCAACCGCGCGCGAACTTTTAAGCTTTAGACTTTGACTCGGAGACTAAGGTAGGATGAGGCGCATCTTTTAGCTTCGCATTTTCAGGAGGTAATCACGTGGCAACCAGCGCAGAGTGGCATGAGAGTTATGAGCAGATGAGCGAGGAGACGTTGAACTTTTCACGCGCCGTTAAATCCGTGCAGGAAGAGTTGGAGGCGGTGGACTGGTACAACCAGCGCGCCGAGGTGACGAAGGACAAACAACTGCGTCGCATCCTCGAACACAACCGCGACGAAGAGATCGAGCACGCCATGATGGCGCTCGAATACCTGCGCCGCATGAGTCCCGTCTTCAACAAACACATGCGTACGTATCTTTTCACCGAAGGCGACATACTCGAAATCGAGGAGCGCGCCGAAGACTAAGCAATTCTCACATTCGGATCGGGAGGAGACATGCAGATGTCCGACGAGCGACCATCCGAACAAGCGGGACGATCCGGCACAGACGAAAACCTCAACCCCTTCGAGATCGCGATGCAGCAGTTCGACATCGCCGCCGACGCGCTCGAACTCGACGACTCGATGCGTCACGTCTTGAAGAAGCCGAAGCGTCAACTCATCGTCTCCATCCCCGTCAAGATGGACGGCGGCGAGGTGCAGGTCTTTGAAGGCTATCGCGTGCAGCACAACATCGCGCGCGGCCCCGCGAAGGGCGGCATACGCTTCCACCCGCAGGTGACGCTCGACGAAGTGAAAGCCCTCGCCGCGTGGATGACGTGGAAGTGCGCGACCGTGGGGATTCCTTACGGCGGCGGCAAGGGCGGCGTCATCTGCGATCCGCAGTCCATGTCGAAGGGCGAACTCGAACGCATGACGCGCCGCTATGCCTTCGAGATCGCGCCCATCATCGGCCCCGACCGAGACATCCCCGCGCCCGACGTGTACACGGATGAGCAGACGATGGCGTGGATCATGGATACGATCTCGATGATTCGCGGGCACACGGAACTCGGCGTCGTAACGGGCAAGCCCGTCGCGCTCGGCGGCTCGCAAGGCC
>DASYMM010000198.1:0-10823 GCA_036009085.1 Pyrinomonadaceae bacterium
ACCGCCGAAGGATAGATCATCGCGGAGACGACATCGCGGCGCAGTTTGACGATCTTTTCGATGAAGGTTGACAGGCGTTGCAGGATGATGTCGAGAATACCGCCGGTCTCACCCGCTTCGATCATGTTGACGAAGAGTTGATCGAACACTTTGGGATGGTTCGACATGGCGACCGCCAGAGTCGATCCCTCTTCCACGTCCTGCCGGGTTTGCGTCAAGACTTGCTGAAAATATTTGTTCTCTTGCTGGCTCGCGAGAATGTCGAGACACTGCACGAGCGGCAGCCCCGCATCAATCATCACGGAGAACTGGCGCGTGAAGATTGACAGCTCTTTTGACTTCACTTTGCCGCGCCCGCCGAGCTTCGGCACGGCGATCTCGCGCCCCTTCTCTTTTACCGAGGTGAGCATGACCTGTTCGCGACGCAGCAGTTGTTTCAACATATCGCGACTGTCGGCGACGCGTTCGCCGACCATCACTTCGCCGAGTCGGTTGCGGCCTTTGAAGACGTAAGTAGGCATCTCTGGAAAACTCCTAAGTTTCAGGTTTCAGGTCTCAAGTTTCAAGTTTCAGGTCGGAAGGTTCTTTGTGCTTAAACTTGAAACCCGCAACCTGAAAGTCGAAACCGTTTTTATCTTGCGGGGCGTGCGCCGATGGGACGCGCCTGTGCGTAGGGGCTGGGGTGCGCGCCGGGGCGGGGAGGCATATTGCCTGCGCCGTTCTGGCCGTTGCCCGTGTTGATGCCCGCGCCGTGTTCGATGAGATCGCGCAGTTCGTCCGTGTTGGACGAACGCTGCATGGCGAGTTCGAGCGAGATCGAGCGTTGGTGATAGAGCGTGGCGAGCGCCTGATTGAAAGTCTGCATGCCGTACTTCTCCTGACCCGTCTGCATCATCGAGTAGATTTGGTGAATCTTGTCTTCGCGGATCAAGTTGCGTATGGCGGCGTTGGGGACGAGGATTTCGAGCGCGGCGACGCGTCCCTGACCGCTGGCGCGCGGTAGCAAAGCCTGACACATGATGCCTTCGAGGAAGAGCGAGAGTTGCGCGCGAATCTGCGCCTGCTGGTTGGAAGGGAACACGTCAATGATGCGGTTGATGGTCGAGGCGGCGGAGTTCGTGTGCAGGGTGGCGAAGGTTAAGTGGCCGGTCTCGGCGATGCGGAGGGCTGATTCGATGGTTTCCAAGTCGCGCATTTCGCCGACGAGCACCACGTCGGGGTCTTGGCGCAGCGCGGTGCGGAGGGCTTCGGCGAAGCCTTTCGTGTCCGAGCCGACTTCGCGTTGATTGACGACGCAAGACTTGTGGTTGTGCAAAAACTCGATGGGGTCTTCGATGGTGACGATATGCTCGTGGCGTTCGCGGTTGATCTTGTCAATCATCGCGGCGAGCGTGGTTGATTTGCCGGAGCCGGTGGGGCCTGTGACGAGGATGAGGCCGCGCGGCTTGTCGCAGAGCTTGGTGACGACGGGCGGGAGGCCGAGATTGTCGAACGAACGGATCTCGTAGGGGATAGCGCGGAAGACCGCGCCGACCGCGCCGCGCTGGTTGAAGAGGTTGGCGCGGAAACGCGAGAGGCCGCGCACGCCGAAGGAGAAATCGAGTTCGAGCGATTCCTCGAAGCGATGCTTCTGCGCGTCGGTGAGCACGCTGTAGGCGAGTTGCTTGGTGTCGGCGGAGGTGAGTGTCTTGAAACCGTCGAGCGGCTTGAGCGCGCCGTCAACGCGCACCTGCGGGGCGGTGTTGGTGGTCAGGTGCAAATCCGAGCCGCCCAACTCGATCAGCTTCTTGAGCAGGTCGGAGAGCGAGAGTTGATCCACCAGTGACGATTCGTTGGCTGCCATTTTTCTTTATGAACTCCGTGGGGAAGATCGCCCTAAGTTCAGAGGGCGGGCGCGCGCGTAGCTGTTGCGGCTTGCCGGGCGCGCCGGTGAAAAGTTGTCGCGCAGGGTGAGCGTGGAATTAAAGGCTCACTGTTGGAATTTTGCGGTCGAAGAGTTCGCGGCGTTGCGGCGCGAGCCGAGCGCGACGATGGCTTGTTCGGACTCGGTCGCGAGCGAGTCTGCGAATTCGGCGGGCGCGTTCGTCGCGAGGCTGAAAACCTGCCCGTCGGATTCGGTGAAGTAAAACGTCCAGGAGCGGCGTTCGCCGTTCGCGGCCATGCTTTGCGCGGTGACGACGAAGACGCGGCGGTCGCCGAACTGTCTCTGCACGTCGTTCGTCACCCAACCGCCTTCGGACACCATGCGGTTGATCACCGTGCGGCGCAGGAGCGTGACGGGCACGCCGCCGAAAGTTTTGCTGCGCGAGTCGGAGGCGGCAGGCGCGGCGGATTGCAGGTTGACGCGCGACCAGACGGCGGAGGAGCGGACGCGACCGTCTGCGGCGCGCACGTTGAAACGCATCTCGCCCGCGCGACCGGCAGCCGTGCTGCTCCAACCGCCCGGCAGAGCCAAAGCGGCGGGGGCGGCGATCATGCGCGGCATCTCTTTCGCCGCGTCTTTCACCGCGGGCGCGACGATTTTCGACGCGGGCACGGCGAACATGGGCGCGTTCGGCGTCACAGGCGTGATGCTTGAGAGCGCGGCGGTGCTCGGCAGTGCCACTTCGGGCAGCAAGAGGTTGTTCGCCTGACCCGTCGTTGCCGCCGCGCTCGCATGGTTAGCGACGGGCGCAAACGGGGAGACGGGATTACGTGCCGCCATCAGAGCGGCGCGGCGTCGTCGGCGTTCGGCGGCGGCGGCGCGTTGGCGTCGGATGCGCGCGCGATAGCGCCGCCACCAGGCGCGGGAGTGGCGTCGTGCGTAGCGGCCTTTGGCGCGACGAGTTGCGGAGGGACGCGAAGACCAGTGAGCCAGCGTGTCCGAGATCGGCAGCGTCGCCGCCACCGTGCACATGATGAGTACCGTTAAAACTAAAGCGCGCACAAACATTGTGAACCTCTTTTTAAGCGACCGTCTCGCGCACGACCTCTTCGAGCGTGGTCACGCCGTTTCTAATCTTAATTAATCCCGATTGACGCAAGGTGAGCATGCCGCTCTCAACCGCGCGCTTGCGCAGTTCGAGCGCGGACGCGCCGATCAGGATCAACTCGCGTATGTCGTCCGTGATCTCCATCACTTCGTAGAGACCGACGCGGCCTTTGTAGCCGGTGTTGTTGCACTTCGAGCAGCCCTTGCCTTTATAGACCTTGAGGTCGCGCGCTTCGTCCGGCGTGAAACCGATTTCGACGAGAGCTTCGGCGGGCGTCGGGAGGATTTCTTTGCATTCCGTGCAGACGCGACGTATGAGGCGTTGCGCCTGAATCAAGTTGACGGAGGTGGCGACGAGAAAAGGCTCGATGCCCATGTTCATCAGGCGTGAGATGGTGGAGGGCGCGTCGTTGGTGTGGAGGGTGGAGAGGACGAGGTGCCCGGTGAGCGCGGCTTTGATGGCGATCTCGGCGGTCTCGAAGTCGCGGATTTCGCCGACGAGGACGATGTTCGGGTCTTGACGCAGGAAGGAGCGCAGCGCGGCGGCGAAGTTCAAACCGATCTGCTCTTTCATCTGCACCTGATTGATGCCCATCAGGTTGAACTCGACGGGGTCTTCCGCCGTCATGATGTTCGTCTCGGTCGTGTTCAGAGATTGGAGCGCGGAGTAGAGCGTGTTGGTCTTGCCCGATCCAGTAGGCCCCGTGACGAGCACCATGCCGTAAGGGCGCGAGATGTTGCGCTTGAACTTGACGAGCGACTCCGGCTCAAAACCGAGCTTCGTCATGTCGAGCATCAGCTTCTCTTTGTCGAGAAGACGCATCACGACTTTTTCGCCGAACAGCGTCGGCAAGGTCGAGACGCGGAAGTCCAACTCGCGCGAACGGCCTTCGGCGCGCAGTTTGATCTTGATGCGACCGTCCTGCGGCAGGCGTTTTTCGGAGATGTCGAGCTTCGACATGATCTTGATGCGCGAGATGAGCGCGTCGCGCAGCCGTAGGGGCGGGTGCATCACGTCGTAGAGCACGCCGTCAATGCGCAGGCGTATGCGCATCTCTTTTTCGTAAGGCTCGATGTGAATGTCGGACGCGCCGCGTTGCAAGGCGTCAACGAGCAGGACGTTGACGAGACGCACGACCGGCGCGTCCTCGCTCATGCGCGCCAGACTCGATATGTCTATCTCGTCGTCTTCGTCTATAACTTCGACGTCGCGGCCGGCCTCTTCGTCAAAATCCAACTGCGCGAGCGAGACGGCATCCGTCGTCATGGCGAAGGCGTTGTGGCCGTTTCCGTTTCCGTTCCCGTTCGCTCCGGCCAGCGTGGCCTCGACCATGCTCGCCAGTTCGATTTCGCGCGTGCCGCCGTAATACTGCTCGATGGCCTCCTGCACACCCGCTTCCGAGACGACGACCGGCTCGATGTTCAAGCCCGTCATAAACTTGATGTCGTCCATCGCAAAGACGTTCGTAGGGTCAACCATCGCCAGCGTCAAAGTCGCGCCGACGCGCGAGAGCGGCAGCACCGAATACTTGTCGGCCACTTCGCGCGGAATGAGGCGGATGACGGAGGCGTCAACGTCGAACAGGTCTAGATTGACGGAGGGGACGCCGTACTGACGCGAGAGCACGGCCGTCACCATGTCGTCGGAGACGAGGCCGAGCTTGACGAGGTTGAAGCCGAGACGCCCGCCGTGCTCGCGCTGGTAGTCGAGCGCTTCGCGTAGCTGCTGCGGCGTCAGGATATTTTCGCGGACGAGAATTTCGCCTAATTTAGCTGACATTTCTTGACTGTTTCCACAGACTTCGGACGCTGTTAGGGAAGAATTTGAGACGGGGCAGGCACTTCAATTTAAATCTGTCAGGGAGATGTACGCGAGACGCGTGCTGTTTGTCTTAAGGCAACGATGACAAACATCGTTGGCAAAAGCATGTTAACGGACTTATCCTGTGGCTGTCAAGATGAATATGCGTTGATTGATTTGAGGCAAAAATAAAGCCGTCCTCGGAAAATCCAAGGACGGCTTTAGATGGCAGAAATATTCAAAGAATTAGGGTTTACGCTTGCTCGGGCGGCCTTTGTCCGTTTTAGTTTCCTGCGCTTTGTTGGCCGCTTCACCTTGAATGGTATCGTCCAGATATTTGACCATATCCAACGCTTCTTGCTTGCGGCTGACACCCTCTGGAGCTTTGCTGGCGTATTGCTGAAGCATGTCGCGCGCTTCGGCAAGCTGCGGCGGGGTCAAGGAAGCGAGAGCAAGGCCGAGCCCGTAGATTGCATCGAGATTACCCGGATTTTTGGCTAAAATCTCACGGAATTTGGCGACCGACTCATCAATCTGGCCTGCGTAAAATAAAGCATCGCCAAGACTTGTCTGCATCTTCTCTTTTTTCGCCGGTTCGGTCTCCGAGTTAATGTATTCTTCGATAGCCTTGGCCGCAGCGGCGTTATCAACCGGCGCTTTAATTTGCAGGGCGCGGCGGTATGTCTCTGCACGGTCTTCCAAAAGGATGAGACCTGTATCCTTCTGCCCGCCTGCCGCAGCACCTCCGGCATTGTTAGCCTGACCTTCGGTTTTGCTGACGGCGACGGCTTTTTCACCATTCTCCACCGCAGCCTTGAGATCGTTCCGGGCGGCCTCAAGACCTGCATCCCTCGCGGCTTTGTCTTTGTTCACAACCGCCATGTTGTACTTCTCCAGGCCGCGCGAGCGTAAAGCAACCTGCCTATTGCCATAGACGACCGCCGCCTCCGGATCAATTTCGATGCCCTGATTGTAACTATTAATGGCTTCGTCCAACTTACTGATCTTCTCCGCGCCTTTGAGCGAGTTAGACGCATTAACTGCGTCGTTGCCCGCTTTGAAGATTACGGGAAGTTTGGCGTTGCGCTCCTCGATCTTCGCGTTCTTGGCTGTGACGGCAGCAAGTTCTTTATCAAACTCTGCCTGTTTCTTCTTCGCTTCTTCGGGCGTCAGCCCGGGGGCTGGTGCGGTCGCTGTACCCGCTACCGGGGCTGCGCCGGGCATGGCTTTAATCTCGGCCAGCGTCAAGACCTTGCCGTCGCCGGGGCTGAGCGAGAAGTTATTAACCGGATTACGGCTCACCGGGACGTTTGCGATGAAGGAAGGAGTTGCGCCCGGAGCGCTGACGGAGATCGTGAACTTGCCTTCGAGGGCGATGCCTGCGTAGATGTATTCGCCCTTTTTATCCGTCTTCGTTTTTAAGTACTGTTTAATGTCGGTGCGATGAAATTCCACCAGAGCGCCTTGAACGGGCACTTCCGTGCCGTCGGCCTGCTTGAGCGTAACTTTGCCGGTGGCCGTCGCAGTATTTTGCGCCGAGGCGTTGACGGCGAAGGCTGCGACCAAGAGCAATGTGGCGACGACGAAGTGTGAAAATTTTTGGATACGCATTTTGGGCTTCTCCTGTAAATGATTCTGCGGGGAGTTTAATTATAAAGGGGCATTCAATCAAGTCTTCAGCCGCCCTTTAAGATGCTTGCGCGGGCTGTCCGGTTGTCATTTCCGACGCCCTAAATATCAGATCACAGACGAACAAATCAAGCATAAGGCACGGGGTCAACCGCGCCCGCCGACTTGAATGCGCGCAGGCGCAGGGCGCACGAATCGCAACGCCCGCAGGCACGCTCCTCCGCTTGATAACAAGACCAGGTGAGTGCGAGCGGCGCGCCGAGTTCGAGTCCGCGCCGTATGATCTCCGCCTTGCGCAGGTGTATGACGGGCGTTTTGATCTCGACGCGCGTTTCGGGGCGCGTGCCCGTGTCAATGGCCTGCTGGAAAGCCGCGTAAAACTCCGGGCGGCAATCAGGATAACCGGAAGAGTCTTCCGCCACTGCGCCGATGTAGATGGCGTGCGCACCCAAAACTTCCGCCCAACTCGCGGCGATGGCGAGCAGGTGCGCGTTGCGAAAAGGCACATAACTCGTCGGCACGACGCGTGCGCTCAGGTCTGCCGCCGCGACCGGAATCTGCGCGTCCGTCAGAGACGAGCCGCCGATGCGCGCCAGATAATCGAGCGAGGCGACGAGTCGCCGCGTGACACGATAATGCTCGGCGAGTTCCTGAAAAGCGCGAGCCTCGCGAGACTCCGTCCGCTGCCCGTAAGAGGCGTGCAGAAAAGCCAACTCCACATGCTCCGTCGCCGCAATGGCCGCCGTTACACACGAATCCATCCCGCCGGAGACGAGACACACGGCCAAATCGAGGGCTGAGGGCTGAGGGCTGAGGGCTGAATCAGAAGCCTCCGCGTCAAGGCCGGACTCTTCGCGTTCCGACGCTTCCGTCTCCAACTCGTCAAACGCTTTTTCGTCGTATCCACCCATAAGTTTTAGGGATGAAGGATGAGGGCTGAGGGATGAATCAGAAGAAGCATTCAAGCCGGATAACCGTCTTTGGGTTTATTCATCCCTCATCCTTCATCCCTTCCTCTCAAACTCCGTGAACGTCTGCGCCCCAGATCATTTTGTGGAGTTGCATCTGCATGCGAACTTTTTTGAGGCCGCTCGCGGCGACGAGCGCGGCCAACTCCTGCAAGTCGGTTTGACCCCAGACGGGCGAGATCAAAATCGCGTGTGCGCATCGTTCGAGATCGTAGCGCGCGATCGTCTCGCGTGCGTAGTCCCAGTCGGCGCGATCTACGATGACGAATTTGATCTCGTCGCGGTCGGCGCGCAAGGCTAAGAGGTTCGGCCAGTGATTGCGTTCGGCTTCGCCCGAAGCGGGACATTTCACGTCGAGAATCAACTTCGCGCGCGGGTCAACCCCTTCGGTCGAGACGTAGCCGCCCGTCTCGATCAAGACCTCGTAGCCTGCGTCGCAGAGGCGCGTGATGAGCGTGAAGGCTTCGCGTTGCGCGAGCGGTTCGCCGCCCGTCACTTCGACGAGTTGGCAGTTCATCGCGCGCACCTCGGCGAGCACGTCTTCGAGCGACATGCGCTCGCCGCCCGTGAACGTGTATTCGCTATCGCACCAGACGCAGCGCATCGGGCAGCCCGTCAGGCGCACGAACGCGCACGGTCGCCCGGCGTGCGTTGACTCGCCTTGAATCGAACGAAAAATTTCCGTCACGCGAAGCATGGTGTTAGCATACGCGTTTGACGGGTTGAGCATCAAATCCAAGCGATGAGCCGGAAGGCGACAGCAGCGATACCAACTACGGAAAAACTTTTGCGCGAGGGCACGGCGCGCCTGCTCGGGCGTGCGACGGAAGCGCGCGCTCTCGATACGGACGCGCTTTTGCCGCGCGTCGGCGGCGTGTTGGAGAAGTATTTGCTGCGCCACCGGCCGGAAGCGTCGGCTGCGGAGGTCAACAATTTTCTCGACGCGCTACGCGCAGACGATCTCTGTCTCGTCGTGGCCTGCGAGCGCGGCGACGATGCGGCGTGGTCTGATTTGATGGAGCAGTTTCGCGCCACGGTGCTTTCGGCTGCGCGCAGCGCATCGGCGAACGAAGACGCGGCGGAGGAGTTGGCGCAGAGCGTGTGGGCTGATCTCTACGGTTTGCGCGCGCGCGCGGACGGGAGCGCGTCGGGCAAGCTGGCCTATTATTCCGGCTGCGGTTCGCTCGGCGGCTGGCTGCGCGCGGTCGTCGGCCAACTCGCCGTTGACCGGCATCGCAAGACCGCGCGGCTCGTGCAGACGGAAGAGACGACGGACTTCGACCGTCTCTCACGCGAAGGGCACGAAGAGACGGATCACTTCACAGTGAGCGCGCCGCCCGACCCGGAGAGCGCGCTCGCGGGGCAGCAGACAGCCGACGCGCTCGAACGCGCGCTCGCACACGCGCTCGCCGGACTCGACGCCGAAGATCGTCTCTTGATCAAGCTTTACTACTTCGACGATCTGCGCCTGCGCGAAGCGGGCGCGGTGCTCGGCGTGCATGAAGCGACGGCGAGCCGTCGTCTGACGCGCCTGCACGGGGAAGTGAGAAAGCGCGTCGAGGCGTTTTTGATCTCCGAGCACGGTTGGACGAAACAGGAGACGGCGCGCACGCTCGCAGACGCCGCCGCGCATCTCGATACAGACCTGCGGCGCATGCTCGCCGGGGCGGAAACTGCCGCGAGCGAGCGACGCGAAGAGCTTTATGAATGATTCACGTGCGGTCAATCCGCACGCGCGCCGGACGCAAGAAAAGGGCACGCGGCGCGTTCTTCAAATGACCGGAAGGTGTTCTAAAGTTCGACTGGAATTTTAATGCAATCAGAGTTCGACAAAGAGATAGATTCACTGTTGCGCGAGTCGGCGCGACGCGGGCGTGCCACACCCGCTGCGCCTGTCGAGTGGGGCGCGGGGGCGAGCGCGCGCGAAGAAGGCGACGGCGGCGGCGTGCGTGCGACGCTCTCCGGCGCGCACCTCGACGCAGACGAACAGAACGCTTACGCGGAAAACTCCCTGCCGCCTTCGGCGCGCACGCATTATGCGGCGCATCTCGCGGACTGTGACGATTGCCGCCGGAGCGTGACGCAGCTTGCGCTCGCCGCCGGTCTGCCCGCGCAGTTGGAACAGCAAGCGGCGACGGCAAGCGGGCGAGAAGTTTTACCAAACGTCAGTTGGCGCGAACGACTCGGCGCGCTGTTTGCGCCGCGCGCGTGGCGTTACGCCGTGCCCGCGCTCGCGTTGTTGCTCGTCAGCGCGGTGACGCTGTTAGTGTTGCTGCGCGGGCGGCAGAGCGAAACGTCTGTCGCGCGAAACGCCACGACGGAACAGGCGAAGCAGCCTGCTGCGCTGTCGGAGACGCATCACGCGCCGCAGAGCGGCAGCAACGTCGCCGCCACACCTGCGCCGGGCGAACCGGGCGTGCTATCCGCGTCAAACTCAAACGCGGCGGCTACGAAAGAAGAACTCGCCGCCGTCACGCGTGAAGATCAGGGAGCGGCAAAGACGGGCGCAGTCTTAAGCGACGCCGACGCGCCGCCACCGCCGCCCGCGTCGAGCGTGGGGGCTGCGGCGAGCGCGCCCGCTCCGGTTGCTGTCGCCGCAGACGACCCCGTGCCGATGGCGTCTCCCATGCCGACTGCCGAGCCGCCGGTCAACACTGCGGAGACCGAGCAGAAAACCAAGGTCGGCGAACGCGCAGAGGAGTCTGCGAAAGATGTGCAGAGGCAGGGCAACTACGAAAACAATCAACTGCCGCGTGAGCGCATCAGCGGGCCGCGCCGCAACGAACAATCGCGCAACGTCCAACGCGGCGTCAACTCCGGCGTTTCGCGCGACGGCGCGGACAAGAACGACGTAGCTCTCTCGAAGCCGACGCCCGCGTCTCCCCCTGCGGCGCGACGTGCGCCGCCACGCGAAGCGGACGAGAGACGGGCGGACGGCGGCGCGTCCGGCGATGCCAAAAAGAGTGAAGACAGGCCGCTGCCGAAGTCTACCGCCGCCGACACGCGCAACGTCGCCGAGACGCGCACCGTGGCCGGAAGAAAATTCCGACGTGCGGGCAGCGCGTGGGTTGACACGGCTTATAACTCGTCGCAGGCCGTCACAGTCGTCAGGCGCAACTCCGAACAATACCGCGCGCTCGTCGCAGACGAACCGGAACTGCGCCGCGTCAGCGACGCGCTCGGCGGCGAAATCACCGTCGTCTGGAAAGGCCGCGCCTATCGCATCCGTTAAAACAGTGTCGAGAACAGTGTCAAGAACAGTGACGAGTGACAAGTGACGAGTGACGAGTGAGAACCGGCGGGCGACGGGTGAAAAATATTTACCTGTCGCCCGCTTCTCATGTAAGGTGTACGCCTCAAGAGCCGCTTCGGCTGACAACTAACTACAAGCGAAGATACTGCACGGGGTTTAAATCACGAATTTGAACTTGTCACCTGTCACTCGTCACTTGTC
>DASYMM010000199.1:0-4208 GCA_036009085.1 Pyrinomonadaceae bacterium
GGCCGAACACAAGGCGTCCGCCCAGACGGCGGCGGCGAGCGGCGTCGGGTTAAACAGACCGAAGTAGCGCGGGCTGGGAATGTTCATCGCATGCGGCGCGATCTCTTGCTCGAAGCGTGCGAAGAGTTCGAGTGAATCGGAGCCTTCGCGCGGCAACGGCTCGTCGAACATTTTTTCGAGTTCGGTGGGCGTGGCAGTCGAGCAGACGCGCGCCTCTTCGAGCGTGCGCGCGTGGCGCGCGATGATCCCGGTGACGATCTTTCCCAGTTGTTCGTGCTCTGCGCTTAAGCGTTCGCTCATACCCGTCTTCGTTCCTGTGCAAGAAGTTTGAAGTGGGGTTAAGCTAACCTATCGGGAGGGGTTTATTCCAGCCAGCACGCGAGATGACGAAAAGCTTACAGGAATTCGACGCGACGCTTGAGACGCACGCCGCGCATTACGGCGTCGAACTCGGCGCGCAGGAATGCGCGCGTCTCGGCATGTATTACGAGCACCTGTCGAAGTGGAACGCGCGGCTACATCTCGTCGCGCCCTGCGCGCCCGCGGAGTTTGCGACGCGGCACGTGCTCGAATCGTTGATGGCTTGTCGCTACATGGATGAAGGCGCGCGTGTGTGCGATGTCGGGTCGGGTGGCGGGTTGCCGATCATCCCGTGTCTCGTCGTGCGCCCGGATGTGCGCGCCACGCTCGTCGAAGCCTCGACGAAGAAGGCAGTCTTCCTGCGCGAGGCGTTGCGACATCTCGAACTGCAAGACCGTGCGGAGACGCTGGCGGAGAGGTTTGAAGCGACAACTGCGCCGGAGGCCGACGCCGTGACGTGCCGCGCGCTCGAACGTTTTACGGAGATGTATCCGAGGCTCGTCGGTTGGTCGCCGCACGCGTCGAGGCTCTTATTTTTCGGCGGGAGCGCGCTCGGAGAGTTGATCGTGCGAGACGAGAACCTGCGCGCTTTCACGGCAGTTAAGATGCCGGAATCGGAGGGGCGATTTTTGTACGTATGCGAGCGCAAAAATTAAGAGCAAGTAACAAAACCGGGTAACCACGAAATCACACGAAACATCACGAACAACTTGCGTGCTGGTTTGCGTTGCTTCGTGTGATTTCGTGGTTCAGTTATTTACTCATACGATGTTTTGTTCTGCCGTGAAGAGAAAAGAGGCGAGAGTATTTAGACTCTCGCCTCTTTTAATTCAACTTGAAATTCGCGCTTAGCGGACGACGTTGATGCCGATCAGTTGTTGCCCTTCGATGACGAACTCGGCGGGCGGGAGTTCATTTTCGTGAACCGGCGAGAGCGCGGTCGGCGTGAAGCCGCCGGAGGTGCGGTCGCTGTTTAAGGTGGCGACGACCGAAGGCGGGAGGTTCGGCATCTCGTCCGTGCCGATGACCGCGCCGGACGTGACGCGGAAAAGTTTCACGTAGAGACGGTCGCTCTTCTTGATCTTGTTGATCGCGCCGACGAGTTGGCTCAAATCTTTGGGCACGAAGTTTTGCGCGGCGGAAGCCTGTTGGAGCGCGCCGCCGTCGCCGACGAAGAGTACGAGTTGGCCGAGCGGCACGTCTGCGGGAATCTTGACGGGGATGCGCTGCACGAACTGTTTGCCCGAATCGGTGCGCACGTACGCTTGCACTTCGAGCGTTTCGCCGCGCCCGACTTCGGTGCGGTCGAGGGCGATGCGGTCGAGCGTGCCGGACATGCGTTCGTCGGTCGAGGTGATGTCGAGCGTGATCTGGCCGATGTCAACGTTGTCGAAACCGCTGGACAGCAGCGCGGCCATCGGGACGGCGACGGAGGCTGCGGCCTGCGCGCCCGCGTTCATCGAAGAGAAGCGGCGTTCGATGTTGATCGGTTGCTGCCCGGCCACGTCAATCTTGCCGCGCAGCGAGATGGTTGATTCGCCGAGGGCGCGTTCGGTCGAGCCGATGGTGCTGAAGATGGTGATGTTCAAAAGGATCGGCGTCAGGAATTTATCGTGCGCCACTTCGTAGGTGTAAGTTTCGGTGCGGTCGCGGCTCGTGTGCAGGTTGATCTTGACGGGGATCATCTTGGGCGCGCGACCGAGCAGGCCGTAGATGCCCGTGGCGCGATCCTGCGAGATTGAGCCGACCATCTGACCCGCCGAAGAGAGTTTGAAGCCATTGTTGACGCTCGAAATCACCGTCACCACGGACGACTCGGACATCGGCATGTCGGCGATGCCGAGGCCGAGGAACGGATGACCGAAGGCGTAGATGCGTTCGTTGTCGCGCCACGTCACGGTGCCGAAGGCCGCGAGCGAATAGTCGCCGCGCACGAGTTGGACGCTGACGGACGAACCGGGCGGCAGAGTCTTGTCGGTCACTTTCCCCAACGGCGTGATCGAGGCCGAACCGCCGACGCCCGCGACGGGCAAGAGGCCGCTCGCTTGCAGTTGCGGCGCGTAGAGCGAGAGGGCTTCGTTGCTGATGCCGCTAAAGACGAGCGGCGTGGCAATCGGCGCGATGGTCTGGCCGAGCAGCGCGTTCAGAGGCGAACCGGCGGAGACGGGCGCGGCGAACGTGCCGCCGAGGATGCTTGGCTTCGGCCAGTCGGCTTGCAAGTCGGTCGAGGCGAGTTTGGCGAAAGACATGGTGCGCGGCGTGCCGCCCGTGGCGCGCGCGGTTCCCTGTTGCCGCTCGAAGATGTCAATCATCTGCTTGATCGGCGTGATGCCGCAGATGGGTTCTTTCGAAAAAGGAAAACTGAACGCAATCGCGCCGACGAGTTTGCCGTCAATATAGACGGGCGAGCCGGACATCCCTGCGAAGACGCCGGACTTCTCCGCGTTTGCGCCCGTCAGACGCCCGATGATCGCGGATTGACGCGGCGCGGGAAAACCCGGCAGCACGCCGAGGATGTCCACGCCGAATTCCTGCGCTTCCGTTCCCGAAAAGACCGTCCACGCTCTCGCCTTCATGCCCGGTCGCACGTCTTCCAGAGGAAACAGGCGCGCGTCCGACGCTTGCGCCGCCTTCGCCTTGACAGGAGTTTGCGCCGTAACGGAGACGGCGCACGACGCGAGCGCGAACGTTAAAGCGAGAAACGGGTAGAACAATTTTTTCATGTGAATCCCTTTTTACCGCGGGGGGAAGCAACTGTTACACCAACCTGCCCGCCTCAATACACGCGACCTTGAGGCATCCGGTTGGCCGGAAGAACAACCTCTGCGACTATAGCGTCCGGTTTCTCAGATGGTCAAGGCAGGCCAAAGGTTGGTAGGCACGGAGCGCGAAAGAAACTCCGGCGGGCAATTAGGTTATCGAGATATGTTGCCTGTCGGGTGCTGTCCTCAATCGATTTGAACTCTCCGTGCCCCTTTGTGTCTTTGTGCCTTTGTGGTGAATGACTGATGAACCATCTCTCACCACCAAGACACCAAGACACCAAGGAAAGCCGAAACCAAGAACACTGCTGCCTGTTCGTCTGCCTTGCCGCTCGCTCGCGCCGCGTGTTAATTTTCGCGCGCGATGCTACCCTATATCCTCCCGACCCAAGCCTTTTGTTTTAAACTCGCACGGGCTACAGCGGGCGTCTCAAGCGTTCCGACGCGCGAGCGCGCCTGAGCGTCTCCTTCATGTCTGAGATAGAAGGTTTTATATTGACGGGCGGCGCGTCGAGTCGCATGGGAACGGATAAGGCGCGCCTCTCGCTCGGCGGTCTGACTTTCATCGAACGCATCGCCGGGGCTTTGCGTTCGGCGACGCCGCGCATCAGCGTGGTGAGCGCGAGGCAGGAGAGTTTCAACTTAGAGTTGCCGGTCGTCGCGGACATACACCGCGACTGCGGCGCGCTCGGCGGTTTGCACGCCGCGCTTCGTGCGTGTCGCGCGCCGTGGGCTTTGATCGTCTCCTGCGACCTGCCCTTCGTGACGGGCGAACTTTTTGCGCGGCTCGGCGAGTTTCGCAACGAAGAGACGACGGACGCAGTAGCCCCGCTGCAAACGGACAACCGCCCGCAACCGCTCTGCGCGCTCTACTCGCCCGCGCGATGTCTCGAACGCGTCGAGAAACTTTTGCAGGAGGGCGAGCGACGCCCGCGCGTGCTGCTGCGACAGGTGCGGACGCGTTGGGTCGAGCACGCGGAGTTGAGCGACCTACGCGACGCCGAACTGTTCTTTTTGAACGTCAACACACCGGAAGATTACAGACGCGCACGTGAGCGCGCCGGAGGGAAATAACGAAAGCTGTCC
>DASYMM010000200.1:0-8430 GCA_036009085.1 Pyrinomonadaceae bacterium
CATGATGTCAACTTCGATGCCGGGCAGAGGCTTCGTGGCCGAGCCGGGCTTGGTGGGCGTCGCGCCCGGTAGCGGCGAGATCATGATGCCGCCCGTCTCCGTCTGCCACCACGTATCGACAATCGGGCAGCGACCTTTACCGATAATCTCCCTGTACCACATCCAAGCCTCCGGGTTGATCGGCTCGCCGACCGTGCCGAGCAGGCGCAAACTGGACAGGTCGTGTTTCAAGACCCACTGCTCGCCCCATTTGATGAAGGCGCGGATGGCGGTCGGCGCGGTGTAGAAGATGCTGACGCGGTGGCGTTCGACTATTCGCCAGAACCTGTCCGGCTCCGGCCAGTTCGGCGCGCCCTCGTACATCAAACTGGTCGCGCCGTTCGAGAGCGGCCCGTAGACGACGTAGGAATGTCCCGTCACCCAACCGATGTCAGCCGTGCACCAGTAAGTGTCTTCGTCTTTGAGATCGAAGACCCACTTCGTCGTCAGGTGCGTCCAGAGCAGGTATCCCGCGGTCGTGTGCAGGATGCCTTTCGGTTTGCCGGTCGTGCCGGAAGTGTAGAGGATAAAGAGCGGGTGCTCGCTGTCGAGTTCGGCGGCGGGGCAGTTGGCGTCAACCGTCTCCACGAGTTCGTGCCACCAGTGATCGCGCCCCGCCTGCATCTGAACTTTCGACCCCGTGCGCCGCACGACGATGCAATGCTCGACGGTCGGCGTCCGCTTCAAAGCCTCGTCAACCGTCGCCTTCAACTTTACTTCCGAGCCGCGACGCCAACCGCCGTCAGCCGTGACGACGACGCGACAGCCCGCGTCGTTGACGCGATCAATGATGGCGGTGGCGGAGAAGCCGCCGAAGATGATCGAATGCGTCGCGCCGATGCGCGCGCAGGCGAGCATGGCGATGGCAAGTTCGGGGATAAGCGGCATGTAGAGCGCGACGCGGTCGCCCGCCTGCACGTTCATGCGCTTCAAGACGTTGGCAAAGCGGCAGACTTCCGCGTGGAGTTGCCCGTAGGTGAGCGTGCGCTGCTCGCCGGGTTCGCCTTCCCAGATGATCGCGGCCTTGTTGCGTCGCCACGTCGAGAGATGACGGTCGAGACAGTTGTAGGAGATATTCGTCTTGCCGCCGACGAACCACTCCGCGTGCGGCGCGTCCCACTTCAAAACCGTGTCCCACTTTTTGAACCAGTGAAGCTCCGCCTCGGCCATGCGCGCCCAGAACGCTTCGGGCGCGGCGGCGGCCTCCGCGCGCAAACGTTCGTAGTCCGTGGAGTTGATGTGCGCCGCTTGCGCAAAACTCTCTGCGGGCGGGAAGACGCGCTCCTCGTGCAGCACCGATTCGATGTTCGTCGTCGAGGAAGACATAAACTCTGGCTCGAATCTCCTCTCGGAAAAGTTGGCGGCGCGTTGAACTCGCGCCTCTACATGGAAATTGCGCTTCTGGTAAGTGTCCTGTGTATCACATAACCGCCGCGTGCGACAATGTGTGTGTGGCTGACACGCGCCGTGCCGCAAGGCCGGCTTGTCTGCCTGTGCCGCCTCAACTGTGGCTTGTCTGTCGCAAGTCTCTCCGTTAAAGTACGCGCGATCCTGTTCATCTCCATAGAGACCTGAAGCGACCCGAAGAGACCCGAAACCGGCTACACCAATGAATCAAACGAAATCTTTTCTCCGCACCGCACTAACGTTACTGTTGCTCGCCGCCTTCGCCGCTCCCGCGCTACCGCAAAACAAAGAGACGACGAAGGCCGCGCCCGTCACGGACACCCTGCGCGCCTCAACTGCCGCGCCTGATGCTCCGCGCGATGAGCGTCTGTGGCAACGCGCGCTCAAGCTGCAACGTTCTTCAATCGTCGTGGACTCGCACAACGACATTCTCTCCTTCATGTTCGATGAAAACTACGACATCGGCCAGTCTTCCGTCGGCAAGTATCACACGGACATCGCGCGCATGAAGGAGGGCGGACTCTCTGCCGAGTTCTTTTCCGTCTATGTAGATCGGAGTTACGCAGAGAAAGGCGGCGCGGCGCGGCGCGCACTGGATTTGATTGATATGGTCTACCGTGCGGCGGAGAAGTATCCGAACGAACTCGCGATGTCTTACTCGGTGGCAGACATCCGCCGCGCGAAGAAGGGAAAGAAGATCGCCGCGCTGATGGGCATCGAGGGCGGCCACGCGATTGAAAATTCGCTCTTTGCCCTGCGCGACTTCTACCGCCTCGGCATACGCTACATGACGCTCACGCACAACAACACGAACGACTGGGCGGACGCCTGCTGCGACGCGTCGAAGCACAACGGCCTCTCGGATTTCGGCAAGGAAGTCGTGCGCGAGATGAACCGCATCGGCATGCTCGTGGACATCTCGCACGTCTCGGACAAAACCATGTCGGACGTGCTCGACATCTCCACCGCGCCCGTCATCGCCTCGCATTCCTCCGCGCGGGCACTCGCCTCGCGCCCGCGCAACATCCCGGACGAACTGCTTCGCCGGATCGCAAAGAACGGCGGCGTCGTGATGATCAACTTCTATCCAATCTTCATTGACCAGAAAGCGATTGACGCGAGCGCGGCGCGCGACGCGCAACTCAAACCGCAGCGCGACGCTTTGAACGAACAGTTTAAAAATGATCCGAAGCGGCTCGAAGCGGAACTCGACAAGTTGAACGCGGCGAACCCGCTGCCGCCCACGCCGCTCTCCGTCCTCGTAGATCATTTCGAGCACGTCGCGAAAGTCGCAGGCATCGATCATGTCGGCATCGGCTCGGACTTCGACGGCGTCTCTTATCTGCCCGAAGGCATGAAAAACATCGCGCAGCTTCCCAACCTGACTTACGAACTTTTGCGTCGCGGCTACAGCGAGGGCGACGTGCGCAAAGTGCTCGGCGAAAATTTCCTGCGCGTCTTCGCGGAGGCCGAACGCGTCGCGTCGCGCGCTTCCGGCGGGCAAGTCAGCCGCGACGGCAGCGTCCGGCGAGCAAATTGAGGGATGAGGGATGAGGGATGAGGGATGAATCAGAAGAAGCACTCACTGGCTTGAATGCCTTTTCTTGTTCATCCCTCATCCCTTCTTTCTGTGTCCTGACACAACAATGCGGCGTTGATCCTTTGAGATCAACGCCGCTTCGGTTATTGAAGTGCGAGGGTTAGTCGCAGCGTGCATTTAAAATGCGGTTAGGAGTTACTGGCCGCCGCCGCCCGAGCTTCCACCCGAACCGCTGCCACCGCCGCTGCCGCCCGAGCCACTACCGCCGCCCGAACCGCCGCTGCCGGAGCCGCTGCCGCCGCCGGAGCCGCCTGATCCTGATCCTGATTCGTCAATCATCGCAATCTATCCTCCCTGTTTGTTTGTTGAGGGTTTGCGTGTATTAATGAATGCGCCTGCGGCTGCCGATAGGTTGGTGGTAGCCGCACGCATCCATCCGAAAAATCTCTGCTAAACCCCTTTTTCATCAATCGGCGTGCCGTGCATCTCAGGAAAAACCGGCTCACGCTTTAAACGACATTATTGAGCAGTGCGAGAGAAAACATGTTCAACCTAGGCGAGACCGCACACGCCGCTCATACAAAAGTCGTACACACGCTCTTAAAAATAATACACGCGCGGGCGGTTAATCACTCTGATCAATGATGTTGTGAGCGCAACCGCACGCAAGGAGTGCTCGTGTCGAAGCGGGAGTCGCCGTGCGCGCGTGTTATAATTTTTTTCTCCAATGAAGCGCGCCGGAATTTACATACATATCCCTTTCTGCCGTTCGCGTTGCTCCTACTGCGACTTCGCCACAGGCGCATACGAAGGCCAACTCGCCGAACGCTACGTCTCTGCCCTGACGAAAGAGATTGCCGCTTTCGCAACCAGAGAGGTCGCCGCTTTCGCACACGCGCCCGCAGCAACCGCAGCGACGACGGCGCATCTCTCACCCGTCGCGCGCCCTCCGGCCTTTCTGCCGGACGTTGACACGATCTATTTCGGCGGCGGCACGCCGAGCCTGCTCACGCCCGCGCAGGTCGAGCGCATTTTGCGTGCGGTGCGAGAGCGTTTTCGCGTCGCGCCCGGTTCGGAAGTGACTCTGGAGATGAACCCCGGCACGGTGACGCCGGAGACGGTCGCAGGGTTTCGCGCCGCAGGCATCAACCGTGCGAGTTTCGGTCTGCAAACTTTTGACGACGAGCAACTGCGACGCCTCGGTCGCACGCACACTGCCGCCGACGCCCGCCGCACGCTCGACATCCTGCGCGCCGCCGGATTCGACAACGTCAGTTTCGATCTCATCGCGGGGCTGCCCGGTCAGACGCTTCGTGAGTGGGCGGAGAACATGGACGCCGCGCTCGCCTTGCGTCCCGCGCATCTCTCGCTCTACCTGCTCGAAGTGCACAGCGGCACGCCGCTCGCCGCGCAACTCCGCGAAGGCCGCTGGCCGCAACCCGACCCGGACGTGGCCGCAGAGATGTATCAACTGCTCGTCGGGCGCACGCGCGAGGCCGGTTACGAGCAATACGAGATTTCCAACTTCTGTCTCGCGGGACGCGAAGCGCGCCACAACTTGAAATACTGGACGAACGCGCCCTACTACGGCTTCGGCTCCTCCGCGCATTCCTACGACGGCGAACGCCTCCGCTGGTCGAACGAACGCGACGCCGCGCGCTACTGCGAACTGTCGGAGACGCAAGGGCACGCCGTAGTCGAAACCAACGAACTGAGCGCGCGCGACGCGGCGGCGGAAGCCCTCTTCCTCGGCCTACGGCTCATGCGCGGCGTTGACCTCGAAGCGCATCAGACACAGTTCGGCACAGACGTGCGCCGCGAATACGCCGCCGACCTCTCGCGCTTCCGCGAAGCCGACCTGATAGAAATCAACGGCGACCTTCTACGCCTCACGCCCTCCGGCGTGCTGCTCTCAAACGAGGTCTTCGCCGCATTCATTTGAAAGGAGCCGTTAGCTGTTAGCTGTTAGCTCTCAGCCAGACTAAAGGCAGAAAGCTAACAGCTAACGGCTAACGTCTAACAGCCACTTATGATTGATTTACGCAGCGACACCGTGACGAAACCGACGCCCGCGATGCGGCGCGCGATGGCCGAGGCCGAAGTTGGCGACGACGTGTATGCGGAAGACCCGACGGTCAATCGCTTGCAGGAGCGCGCGGCCGAGATTTTCGAGAAAGAGGCCGCGCTCTTTGTGCCGACGGGTTCAATGGGCAACCAGATCGCCGTCAAGTTGCACACGCGCCCGGGCACGGAAGTCGTCATCGAAGAACGCGGCCACATCTTCAACTACGAGATGGCCGCGATGGCTGCCATCTCCGGCGCGCTCGCGCGTCCCGTCAAAAGCGTTGATGCGAGCGGCATCCTTCGTTGGGACGAGATCGAAGCCGCGCTGCACAAGAGCGACGCGGCCTACTACGTTGCGCCGACCGGACTCATCGCGCTCGAAAATTCGCACAACCTCGCGGGCGGCAGCGTCCTCCCGCGCGCGCGCACGGAAGAGATTTGCGACGCCGCGCATGCGCTCGGCATCCCCGTCCATCTGGACGGCGCGCGCATCTTCAACGCCGCCGCCGCGCTCGGAGAGACGGT
The DNA here is from genome assembly GCA_036009085.1 of Pyrinomonadaceae bacterium. Taxonomy (GTDB): domain Bacteria; phylum Acidobacteriota; class Blastocatellia; order Pyrinomonadales; family Pyrinomonadaceae; genus JAIVJZ01. The sequence goes on from DASYMM010000200.1 coordinate 5,576, forward strand.
CGCCGCGCTCGCGCACCCTTGCGATTCGGTGATGTTCTGCCTGTCGAAAGGTTTGGGCGCGCCCGTCGGCTCGATGCTTTTGGGGCGGCGTGAGTTTATTGAAGCGGCGCGGCGTTGGCGCAAACTTCTCGGCGGCGGGATGCGACAGGCGGGCGTCATCGCCGCCGCCGGACTCGTCGCGCTCGAAGAGTCGCCTAAGCGATTGCACGAAGACCACGCGAACGCGCGCCGCCTCGCCGAAGGCGTCGCGGAACTTCAAGGCGTGAAGATTGACCCGGAAAGCGTCGTCACCAACATCGTCATCTTCGACGTGGCGGGCACGGGGCGCGCGGCGGGCGACATCTGCGCGCGCCTGCAAACGCACAATGTCCTCGCCTCCGGCTTCGGCTCGTCCATCCGCATGGTCACGCACTACGACGTGTCAACGGCAGACATCGAAACAGCCATCGCCGCCCTCCGCGACGTGCTGCACGAACAGTAGGTTTCAAGTTTCAAGTTCAAGACAAAGAACCCTTGAACCTCAGACCTGAAACTTGAAACCTGAAACTTGAAACTATTTTTATGAAACCCATGATCATCGCCATTGACGGGCCTTCGGGCGCGGGCAAGTCAACGCTCGGGCGCAGGCTCGCGCGCGAACTCAATCTGCTCTACGTGGACACGGGCGCGATGTACCGCGCCGCCGCGCTCGCCGTCGTCGAAGCCAACGTGAACGCCAACGATGAGGACGAAGTGGCGCGCGTCGCCGCCCGCGCACGGATCGAACTCGCGGGCGACCCGGACAGTCTGCGCGTCATGCTCGACGGGCGCGACGTGTCTGAGGAGATTCGCACGGAGCAGATCACGCGCCTGTCTTCCGTCATCTCGGCGATTCCGGCGGTGCGCCGCGACCTCGTCCGCCGCCAGCGCGAGATGGGCGCGCAAGGGCAAGGCGTCGTGCTCGACGGGCGCGATATCGGCACGGTCGTCTTCCCGCAGGCCGACGTGAAATTCTTCCTCACCGCCCGCCCCGAAGAACGCGCCAAGCGACGCTTCGACGAAGACCACCGCAAGGAACCCGATCTCACTTTTCAGGAAACCCTCGCCGACATCAACACGCGCGACGAACGCGACGCCACGCGCGCCGACTCGCCCCTGCGCATCGCCGAAGGCTCTATCGTCATAGACACCACCGACCACTCCATCGAACAGGTCTTCGCGCTCATGCTCGAAGTCGTCCGCGTGCAGCAGTCGCCACGCGATTGAGCTTGAGTATGATGGCGAGAAGCTACATAATTCCGCCTCAGGAGAAAGGCTATGAGCGAGAACACAACGCAGGAGACACCCGATGCGCGTTCCTTTGAAGAGCGCATCTTCGCCAGATTCGATAGGTTGGACGCGCGTTTCGATAATTTGGACGGGCGACTAACCTCGCTTGAAGATAAAGTTGATGCGCGTCTACGTGAGACTCGACCAATCTGGGAAGTTGTCTTATCCAGACTCGACAGTGTTGAGGGCGAACTCAAATTGCTCAACCGTCAGGCGCGCGTGTTGCACGACGACGTTTTGCACGTGCGTGTGGATCAGGAAGACTTGCGCGAACGCCTCTCGAAACTCGAATCCGAGCCGACTCATTAACTTTTCACTTAACCCTGTCAATCCTCCCACCAACATGTTCACCGGCATCATCGAAGAATTGGGACGCGTGCGCGGTTTGGAGCGGCGCGGCGAGGGCGTGCGCATGACGGTCGAGGCGCACGCGGTGACGGAGGGGACGCGCGAGGGCGATTCCATCTCGGTCAACGGCGTGTGTCTGACCGCGCTCGAAGTCGCGCGCGACAGTTTCGCGGCGGACGGCTCGCGGGAGACTTTGCAGCGTTCGACTCTGGGGAGTCTGCGCGCCGGGTCGTTCGTCAATCTCGAGCGCGCGGTGACGCCGGAGACGCGGCTCGGCGGCCATATAGTTCAAGGACACGTTGACGGGCGCGGGCGTTTCCTCTCGGCGGAGGAGCACGGCGGCTCGTGGACTGTGCGTATCGGGTACCCGCCGGAACTCGCGCGCTATCTCGTCTTCAAAGGGTCTGTTTCGGTTGAAGGCATCAGCCTGACGGTGGCCGCGCTCGCGGATGAATATTTCGAGATCGCCGTTATCCCGAAGACGTGGGCGATGACGAACCTCTCGCACCTGCGCACAGGCGACGCCGTCAACCTCGAAGCCGACATCATCGCCAAGTACGTCGAGCGCATCCTCTCGGTCGGCGCGCGACAGACGGAAGCGGCGCAAACTTCCGGGCTGACTTTAGAGAAACTGGCCGACCTCGGTTATAAGTAGGCAACGTCTGCCGCCGGAAAATTCCTCTAAATGTCGCGGCCTCGCGGCATCCCCTCTCGGCTGCACAGACTCTCTCCTCTCGTCCGGCGCGAAGTTTCGCGCGGGGCATCCAGCTTGCTATAAATTTGTGAGTCGCAAAAATGACGGCTTTCGGTTACCATAAACGCCGTTGCAAACCACTCCCCGAATCGTTCAGTTGAAGAGTAGAGATCGAAATGCCTTTTTCCTCCATTGAAGAAGCTGCCGCAGACATACGCGATGGCCGCATGGTCATCATCGTGGACGACGAAGACCGCGAGAACGAAGGCGATCTCGTCTGCGCCGCCGAAAAGATCACGCCCGAAATCATCAACTTCATGGCGACGCACGCGCGCGGCCTCATCTGCATGCCGCTCACGGAAGAACGCTGCGACGAACTCCACCTCACCATGCAGGTCGCCGACAACACTTCGTGTCTCGGCACGGCCTTCACCGTCTCCATCGAAGCCAGACGGGGCGTGACGACCGGCATCTCCGCCGCCGACCGCGCGAAGACCATTCTGAC
>DASYMM010000201.1:0-13048 GCA_036009085.1 Pyrinomonadaceae bacterium
ATGAGGAAAGTCTTAACGCTCTCGATGTTTTTACTTCTGGCTGCCTGCCACATCTCCGCACAGGAAAAGGGCGTGGATCGCCAGAACGACCGCATACGCGATGCAGGCACAGACCGCGCGCCCGGCGTCAACGGCGTCAAGCAGAACACAGGCAGCGGGCGCGGAATTGACTTCGGGAAAGGACGCACGCCCACGCCGCCGCCCATCCCGAACCCTTATCGCTTCACGATCCGGCGCGACATCGTTCTGCGCGCCGCGGAAGAATTGCTCGCCGAGCGGAAGATGATTGTTGACCCCACCGTCTCCAAAAAAGACGAGGGCATACTGATCAGCCAGCCCTACAGGTTTGTGAAAGGCGCGGTCGTGGCCGGGACGGAGTTGAACCGTTATGCCGAACTGACGCAGGAAAACTCGCGTGGCTGGACACAGGGACGCTACACGTTCATCGTGGAAGTGCAGCCGCTCGACGGCGTGACGACGAGCGTGGCGGTCAACGCGCGGGTCGAGGGTCGCAGCGACGGCGCATCGGGCGCGGAATGGGTGAGTTTGCGCAGTTCCGGTCTGGCCGAGCAGGAATTTATCATCGCGCTCGTGGAAAAACTAACGGGCGCATCTCCCGTCCCGGCGACGCAGGAGCAGTAATTCTTCGGCGGCCTGTTACGTTGGCTACATCAGGACTTTCAAGCGTTTAGCCTTCGCCGCTTAAAGTTACGGGCGAAGGAGTTGAAGTGACGGATGAGAAGCGATCAAAGCATTAACGACCCGGCGAATGAGCCTCATCTGTTTGAGGGCGGGGAGACCGCGCCTTCAAAGTGGATTAAATTCGGGGCTATTGCCTGCGCTCTGGCAGTCGCCGTTGCGCTGCTGGTCGGCTACAGGGCTCTGCGCGCGCGCCAGTTTGAGCGTGTTCGTGCGGCTCAACAGGCCGCCACGCCGGCGGCGAAGCTCAGCGCGCCGCCCGAAGCGCAGATTTTTGAAGACGAGGCGCGGCTGAAAGGCGCGGACGCGATCATTACGGGCACGATTCGCAACATCTCGGACAAAAAACTTGAAGACTTGAGCATCGAGATGGAATTGAAGCGACGAACGGCTAAGGACACGGAGCGTCGTCAAATCAACGTCGAACCGGCCCGTCTAGACCCCGGCGCGGACGGCCGTTATTCTTTGAGTTTGCGCTCCGCCGAGTGGAGCGGGGCGCGCGTGTTTAGTTTGAATAGCGCACGGCGGCAGGAGACGATTGCCTTCAAGTCGGCGGTCGGTGCGCGCCGCCCGCCCGAACGGCTACCACAAGGCAACCCGAAAATCGTCGTCGTCCCGCGCCCGAGGCCAAAGGGCGAGGAGTTTATCAACACTCCCGACAACCCGACCCGCATCCCGTAGCGCATCCGTCTTCGAGTACTACTTGATGAGTCGGCGCGACGACCAATCTCAGGTGATACATTAAGCCAGGCTTCTACCATTAGAGGATTTTTTCGGCAATTTCTACAGACGCAGATGACGGCAGACAACCGGCGGATGTTTTTCTCCGTCACAACAGAGTCTTGACCGGGAGCGGGCGGGAAATTGTTTCTCCCGACAGATGTAGACCGGCGACCCCGTCCATAATTTATTTGCAGGTCGTTATCACTAAAAGCGATGTCCTTAAGATTACTACCGTTGGCTTTGCTGCTCGCGCTCTGCGGCTCAGTTGCCGCATCGGCGCAGACTGCGCCGACGCTTCCACGTGGTGTTAATAACAAGTCCGCAGCGGGCGCGCCCAGAGACGACGACGACTCGCCGCAAACTCTGTCGCACAGGGAAATGCTCAAAGAGATGGAGATCAAGCGCGAGGAGGGCGACTACAAAGAGCACCTTGCGCGCGCGAAGGAAAACGCGCAACTCGCGTTGGAATTGCAGGAGACCTATTCTCGCCGGAAAACTCTGGAAGCGGCCGAATTGAAGAAGCTGAGCCGCATCGAAAAACTCGCACGCCAGATACGCAGTCGAGCCGGGGGCGAGGAGACCAAGGACGAATTGAAAGACACGCCGCCGCACGTCGAGGCGGCCTTAGAGCGTCTCGCACGGCTCGCCACGGAGTTACAGAAAAAAGTCGAAAGCACCCCGCGACAGGTCGTCTCCACGGCCGTCATCAAACGCGCCAACGAAGTGGTCGAACTCGTCAGATATATCCGCACAATTTATCGCTGATGTTAACCCGTAAGCTCTCGGCCGCTCTCCAACGCACATTCGCTGACAGGCGGCGCACGCGGCTGCTCCCTTTCCTCTTTTTAGTGGCCGCCGTCGTTGCCATCTCCAATTTCAACTTTTCTACGCGCGCACAGAATCCGCAGGACGACGAAGTAGAACGCGTCGAGACAGACCTTGTGGTGCTCAATGTGGTGGCGACGAACGGCGGAGGGGACTACGTCCACGGGCTGGAACGCGCGAATTTCAAGATTTACGAAGACGGGCAGGAGCAGCGCATCACCAACTTCAGCCGCGAAGAGACTCCGTTTGCGGTCGCCTTGCTGCTGGACGTTTCGGGAAGCATGGAGGGGCGCGTCTCGATGGCTCGTTCGGCGGCGATTCGCTTCCTCGACGGCTTGCGCGCGGACGACACGGCAGCCGTGTATAGCTTCGACCGGAAAGTTGAACAGGTGCAGGATTTTTCTAATAGCCGCGATCTTTCGCCCGTCGCCTATGGCCTGAACGCGAAAGGTGAGACGGCTCTACACGATGCGATTGTGCGCGCAGCCAACGATCTCGCGAGTCGCCCGGAGAAAAGGCGCGCCATCGTCGTGCTTTCGGACGGAATGGACACGCGCAGCGCGGCCTCTTCCGATAAAGCTCTCGCCATCGCGCTGGCCGTCAACGCCACCATCTATACCGTTGACATGGCAGATCAGGCCGTCAACGCGCAAAAAACCTTCTCCGCGGCGGGACTTTTACGCGAATTTGCAAACAAGAGCGGCGGGCGTTTCGTCCCCACGCCGGGCGGAAAGGCTCTGCGCGATGCGTTCGGCGAGATCGTGGAGGAACTGAGCAATCAATACACCATCGGTTATCGCCCCTCGAACCGCGCACACGACGGGCGTTGGCGCGCCATCGAGGTCAAAGTTGACAAACCGGACGTAAAAGCACGCACGCGACGCGGCTATCGCCTGACGAAGAAACAGCTAAAATAACAGTCGCGGCTGCACGGTCGAACCGGAGACGGCACCGGCAATTTGGATTTGAGCGGTTTTCTACTCAATGTACGGCAGGCTCACAGCTTGCCGTAGATTCAGACGCTAAATCCATTGCCTTCTCGAAGTAAAGCGGCAATGTCTCAGGTGATAGGTGAAGCCGTGAGGTCGGTTCAGAATCGAAACTTTCGGACGGAGAAGGCCAGAATAGTGGGTAGTATCGAACGATTCAAGAGACGTAAGCCCGGCGAAGTCTTCCTGCTGCTGCACATGGCGGGGTGGGTTTTGCTGCTCTCAGTTCTGATTAAATTTTTCCCGCTGCCAAAGGTTCTCTCACTCGTCGCCATCCCCGCGCGCGGCCAAAAGCCCAAGCACCCGAAGTTTACGCAACAAAGATTGGCGCAATTAGTTGACGCGCTGCTCGGACTGAATTTCCTATGCTTTACGCCGACCTGTTGGAAACGCGCCCCAATCCTGCATCGCTACCTCGCGCTCAACGGCATCGAGACGCGCATCATCTTCGGCCTGCGTAAAGACAAAGAGACGCCCCTCGCAGGGCACGCGTGGCTCGAAGCGGACGGTCGCCCGCTCTTGGAAGCGACGCCGCCTCTTTACACACCAACCTACTCGTTCCCTGCCTGAGTTCTCGGCCTGACTTCCCTGCCGCCCCCATTCCGAAGCCTGCCTTGCAAACCGGGCTGGTCAGACTTTCCTTGTGTCTTGGATTTAAAAATGGCGTGAGGGGAAATGCAGACTTTTGTTGACGAACGAATGCGCTGGCGTCGAGGCGCGCAAGTTCAGTTTCCACGTTTACGCGGAAACTTGCTCCGAGGTGATGTCCGGCCCTAAATTCTCCGTCGTCACTAAATCTTCTCCGGCGAGCGCGGCGTGCAGTGTGTGCCAGGAGAGGCTGGCGCATTTGACGCGCGCGGGAAACTCGCGCACGCCCGCAAAGATCGTCAGACGCCCCAGACCGTTCGGCGTCGCCTCTTCGTCGAGCGTGCCCGTCACCATCCCGTGAAATTCCTGAAAGAGCGTCTCCGCCTCCTCGCGCGTCTTGCCCTTCACGCTCTGCGTCATCATGCTCGCGGAGGCTTTCGAGATGGCGCAGCCCGAACCTTCAAAGCTGACATCCGCGATGCGCTCGTCTTCAAGTTGCAGATAGACGTTCAACTGGTCGCCGCAGAGCGGATTAAAACCCTCTGCGCGGCGGTTGGCCGTCTCCAACTTCTTGAAGTTGCGCGGCTTCTTATTGTGGTCGAGAATGACCTGTTGATATAGCTCGCTCAGTTCCGACACTTTAACTAAACACCTCTATAACTTTCTGCACCGCGCCGACGAGCGTATCAACTTCCTCTTTCGTGTTGTAGAAAGAGAAAGACGCACGCGCCGTCGCAGGGATGTTGAAACGCTTCATCACCGGCTGCGCGCAATGATGACCCGCGCGGATAGCGATGCCCTCTTGATCCAGAATCGTTCCTACGTCGTGCGGGTGCACGTCTTCGATGACGAATGAGAGCGCGCCCACTTTCTCGCGCGCCGTGCCGACGAGCCGCACGCCCTCGATAGCTGTGAGTTTTTCGGTCGCGTAGGCGAGCAACTCCTGCTCGTAAGCGTGCGCGGCGGCGCGGTCGAGTCCGTTCAGATAATCAATGGCCGCGCCGAGTCCGATCTGCGAGGCGATGGCGGGCGTGCCCGCTTCAAACTTGTTCGGCAAGCCCGCGTAGGTCGTCTTCTCAAACGTGACGGTGCGGATCATGTCGCCGCCGCCGAGGAAAGGATTCATCCGCTCTAAGATTTCCGCTTTGCCGTAAACCACGCCGCTGCCCGTGGGCGCAAACATTTTATGGCCGGAGATGATGTAGAAATCCGCGTCTAAATCCTGCACGTCAATTTTGAGATGCGGCGCGCCCTGCGCCCCGTCAACCAGCACGGGCACGCCCTGCTTATGCGCGCGCGCGACGATCTCTCTGATGGGGTTGATCGTGCCGAGCGCGTTCGAGACGTGCATCACGGCGACGAGTTTCGTGCGTTCGTTCAACAACGCTTCGTATTCGTCGAGCAGCAACTCGCCCGCGTCGTTCATCGGGATCACGCGCAGATGCGCGCCCTTCTCTTCGCAGAGCATCTGCCACGGGACGATGTTCGCGTGATGCTCCATCGCCGAGACGATGATCTCGTCGCCCTCCGAGACAAACTTGCGCCCGTAGCCGTGCATCACGAGATTGATGCCCTCGGTGCAGCCGCGCACGAAGATGCACTCGCGCGATTCGCGCGCGTTGATGAAGCGACGCACCTTCTCACGCGCGCCTTCGTAAGCGGTCGTCGCGCGCTGGCTCAGGTAATGCACGCCGCGATGGATGTTTGAATGTTCTTCGCGCAGGTAACGGCTGCCCCGGTCAATCACGACTTGCGGCACTTGCGAAGAAGCGGCGTTGTCTAGATAGACGAGCGGTTTGCCGTTCACCGTCTGCGCGAGCACCGGAAAGTCTTCGCGCACGCGCGCCACATCCCACGTGGCCGCACGCTCCACGCCATTCGTGCCCGTTGCCGTCTCGCTTACGGTAGATTTCTCTGTAGCAATCATCAATTCAACCCTCAGACTTCGAGCCGCGCGTGCAGGCGATTCAAAATAGCTTCGTCCAGTTGCCGCTTGATCGACTCGATCTTGATCTTCTCAACCAACTCCTCCGCGAACCCGTAGGTCAACAAATTGCGCGCAAGGTCTGTGTGCAAACCCCGGCTGATGAGATAAAACAGTTCCTCTTCTTCGAGTTGCCCGACGGTCGCTCCGTGCGCGCACTTCACGTCGTCCGCGTAAATCTCCAACTGCGGTTTGGTGTCAACGCGCGCCTCGTTCGAGAGCAGCAAATTCTTGTTCGACTGCATCGCGTCCGTCTTCTGCGCGTCGCGGTGCACGAAGACTTTGCCGTTGAAGACGGCGCGCGATTTGCCGTCGAGGATGCCCTTGTAAAGTTGATGGCTGGTGCAGTGCGGGCTGGAATGATCGATCAGGGAATGCGTGTCGGCGTGTTGGCCTGTGCCGACGAGATAGAGTCCGTCCGCCCAACACTCCGCGCCTTCGTGCGCGAGTTTGATGTTGAGGCCGTGCCGCGAAAGCTGCGCGCCGAGCGTGATCGTCGTCAGGTCATAGACGCCGCTTCTTCCGAGTTCCGCGTTTGTCGTCGCGATATGAAACGCTCGCTCGCTCTCGCGCTGCACTTTGTAATGCGTCACACGCGCGTTCTCGCCGACGAAAACTTCGACCACGGCGTTTGTGAACGACACAGACTCTTCCGGCGAGGCGTAACTTTCGATGATCGTCGCCGCGCTCTCACGCTCGGCCACGACGAGCACGCGCGGGAAAATGGCCGGAGGCTGCGGCGCGTCGGCGGCGAGAAACAACAGTTGAATCGGCGCGGCCACCTGTGCGCCCTTGGGCAAATAGATCAGCGCGCCGCTGTTGCCTAAGAAGGCTGCGTTGAGCGCGTTGAATCCGTCGGTCTCGGATGCGGTCGGGCGCGCGAGGTGCGAGCGCAGGTCGAATTCGTGCTCGCCCGTCAACGCTTCCCTTAAATTCGCGACCACGACGCCTGCCGGTAAATTTTCAACCGACGAAAACTCCGCTCGATACACTCCGTTGACGAAGACCAGACGGCTCGACGCTTCGGGAGCGATAAAATCAGCCACGACATCCGCGCTCAACTCGCTCCGCGAATCCGGCGCGACGGGCGCGAAGTTGCTCCGCGCGATGGGCGCGACGTTCGTGTACTTCCAATCTTCAACGTCAGTCGTCGGCAGACCGATCTGCTCAAACCGTTCCAACGCAGACTCGCGCAGGCGCAGCACCCACGCGGGCAACGCGCGTTTGTCCGCGGTCTGCATCAAGTCAAAAGCAGCCCTGTAGGCACTCTTCTCTGTAGTCGCTTGTACCATCATCCTCTTAGAACTTTCGTACCGTCCGTCTAAACGTTTCTCGCCCGTGTTCCGCATGCCGACAACAGGCTACAGGCTTGCCGCCGCCGCTTCATCCTTGAGCCAATCGTAGCCCTTCTCTTCGAGCGCGAGCGCCAGCTCTTTGCCGCCGGAGCGCACGATGCGTCCCTTGTAGAGCACGTGCACGAAGTCCGGCACGATGTAGTTGAGCAGGCGTTGATAGTGCGTGACGAGCACGATGGCGTTGTCAGCGTTACGCAGTTTGTTGACGCCTTCCGAGACGATGCGCAGCGCGTCTATGTCGAGGCCGGAATCGGTCTCGTCGAGCACGGCGAGTTTCGGTTCGAGCACGGCCATCTGCAAAATCTCGTTGCGCTTCTTCTCGCCGCCCGAAAAGCCTTCGTTGACCGAACGCGACATCAGCCCCGCGTCCATCTCCACGATCTTCGCGCGCTCTTTCAGCAAATCCTTGAACTCAAGCGGGTCGAGTTCCTCTTCGCCGAGGTGCTTGCGTTTCTCGTTATAGGCGAGACGCAAAAACTGCGCGTTCGACACGCCCGGTATCTCCACCGGATATTGAAACGCGAGGAAGACGCCGTCGCGCGCACGCTCGTCCGGCGCGAGTTCCAGCAGATTTTTGCCGTCGAACAAGACTTCGCCCGAAGTCACTTCATAAGACGGATGCCCCGCCAGCACTTTCGCCAGCGTTGACTTCCCCGAACCGTTCGGCCCCATGATGGCGTGCACTTCGCCGCGCTTCACCTCAAGGCTCACGCCGCGCAAAATTTCCTTGCCCTCAACCTTGGCATGTAAATCACGAATCTCTAACACAATGCTCTCCTTCGGAGAGTGACAAGTGATGAGTGACAAGTGACAAGTCAGAAAAAACCTGTCTTTAACTTGTCACTCGTCACTTGTCACTTGGCACTAATTTTTATCCAACGCTGCCTTCCAGTTTCATGCCGAGCAGGCGTTGCGCTTCGACGGCGAACTCCATCGGCAGTTCGCGGAAGACATCTTTGCAGAAGCCGTTGATGATGAGCGAGACGGCGTCTTCCTGCGAGATGCCGCGCTGCATGAGATAGAACAACTGCTCTTCGCTGATGCGCGAAGTGGTCGCTTCGTGCTCGACCTTCGCCGTGTTGTTCGACACCTCGATGTAAGGGAACGTGTTCGCGCCGCACTTGTCGCCGATGAGCAGCGAATCGCATTGCGTGTAGTTGCGCGCGCCTTCCGCCCCGGCCAGCACTTTCACGAGGCCGCGATAACTGTTATTCGACTTCCCCGCCGAGATGCCTTTCGAGACGATGTTCGAGCGCGTGTTCTTGCCGATGTGGATCATCTTCGTGCCCGTGTCGGCTTGCTGCGCGTGATTCGTGAGCGCGACCGAATAAAACTCGCCGATGGAATTGTCGCCCTGCAAAATGCAGGAAGGATATTTCCAAGTGATGGCCGAGCCGGTTTCAACCTGCGTCCAAGAAATTTTCGAGTTGCGCCCGCGACACGCGCCGCGCTTCGTCACGAAATTATAAATGCCGCCCTTGCCCTCTTCATCGCCCGCGTACCAGTTCTGCACGGTCGAATACTTGATCTCCGCATCATCGAGCGCGACAAGTTCGACGACCGCCGCGTGCAACTGGTTCTTATCGAACTTCGGCGCGGTGCAGCCTTCGAGATAAGAGACGTGCGAATTTTCCTCCGCGATGATCAAGGTGCGCTCAAACTGGCCTGACTCGGAATTGTTGATGCGGAAATAGGTGGACAACTCCATCGGGCAGCGCACGCCCTTCGGAATGAAGACAAAAGAGCCGTCCGTGAAGACCGCGCTGTTCAAGGCCGCGAAGTAGTTGTCGTTTGTCGGGACGACCGTGCCCAGATATTTTTTGATGAGATCGGGATATTCCAGCACCGCTTCCGAGAACGAGCAAAAGATAACGCCGTGCTTCTTGAGCTTCTCTTTGTAAGTCGTCGCTACGGAGACCGAGTCGAAGACCGCGTCGACGGCGACGCCCGCCAGTTGTTTCTGCTCGGAGAGCGGAATGCCGAGTTTCTCGAACGTCTTGATCAACTCCGGGTCAACTTCGTCCATACTCGCCTTGACGGCCTTCTGCTTGGGCGCGCTGTAATAGATGATGTCTTGATAATCAACCGACGGATAGGTGATGTTCGGCCAGTGCTTCGGCTCTTCCATCTTCAGCCAGTGGCGATAGGCTTTGAGGCGAAACTCAAGCATGAACTCCGGCTCGCGCTTCTTCGCGGAGATCAGACGGATCGTGTCTTCGCTGAGGCCGCGCGGGATCATGTCCGATTCGATGTCGGTCACAAAGCCGTACTTGTATTCTTTGTTGGTCAGCAGTTCGATTGTGCTCATCTTTATCTTTTCTCTACCCTTTGAATCTTAAATCTAACCGGGCGCAAATTTCGTCCGTCTCTCTATGCCTGCCCGTGCTGCGTCGTGCGTCCGGTAAGCGAGCTTATCTGGTGCAAGGTCGTCTCCACGTTCGACTCCGTGCCGAGCAGTTGCGCGAGCGTGATGCTCGCCATCGCTTTTTGCACGATGTCGTGCAGGCCGACGATCACCGGGCGGATGCCGCAATTGCCCGTGTGGATGCAGGCGTCGAGCAGCCCCGTGTAGCTGTTGCAGTGGCTCGCCAGCACGTCTTCGTCGAGCACCTTGATGATCTCGTCCAAATGAATATCCGCCGCCGGACGCGCCAGACGATAGCCGCCTTTTGTGCCGCGAATCGAAATCACGAGTCCGGCCTTGCTCAGAATCCAGAGCAATTTGCCCGCGTTTGCCACGGAAATGCCTTCACGCTCGGCGATCTGCGTGAGCGTCATGTATTCGCCCTCGCCGAGCGGCGCAAGCTGCAACAGGCAACGCAGCCCGTACTCTTCCTGTGCGGAGACTTTCATATAAACCGCTTACACACCAGCAATTATCAACTTACAGGAGTGATTATACGGATACCTTACTTTTTAGTCAAGATTGGCGCGACAGCCTAAAACTCCGCCCGTGGCGTCTCTGAGAAGAAGATTGACCGCTGATCGTGCCGGGGTTACAATCGCACGCGCACGATACTCGCCAGACGGTTTAACTTGACCGCGAAGAGCCACGGCAACAGTCGCCCGGACAATCCCCAATGCCATTCTTCAAAAATTTATCCATCACGCCCTATCTCCTGCGCCGCTGGTATTGGGTGCTCACAATTCTTTTGACGCTGGCAATCTGGGGCGCGCTCGCGCTGGCCTCCCTGCCCGTCGAAGACCGCGCCGGTTCGTATGCGACGCGCCCCTACGGTGTGCTGACCGGGCTGGAAGACTCCGCGCTCGACATCCTCCTACAGTTGCGCGACGCGCGCCATCAAGAACTGCGAGCGCGCGGGATGAGCGAGCCGATCACGCTCGTTGAAGTTGATGAGGCATCAATCAGGGAGTCGAAAACGCGTCTGCAAAAGTGGCCGCGCGGATGGTACGCGCGCTTGATTGACCGCGCGAGCGAGGGCGGCGCGAACACCATCGGACTCGACGTGTACCTGAGCGAAGCGGGCGGCATCTCTGCCGACGATAAGGCGGCAGACACGCAGTTGGCCGAATCAATCTCCAACGCGGGCAACGTCGTGATCGTCCAGAAACTAGAAGAAGGCGGTTCGGAGGCGCTCATCCCGCTCCCGATGTTTGCAGAGGCGGCTTCGGCCGTCGGCTTCGCAGACCTGCCGCACGACAGCGACCGCGCCGTGCGCTCCGCACAACTAACGCGCACGCGCGGCAACGCACAGTCAGGCTTCGATCTGCAAAGGAGTTTCGCTTTACTGCTCACGCAGTTGTACACCGAGCAGGAGATCGAGTTCCCGGAAGGAGAGCAAAAGGTCATACTGGGCAAGAAAGCCATCCCGCTGCGCAACGACCGGAATTTACAGATCGATTTTCGTGGCCGCTCTCCGGCCTTCCAGCAGGTGTCTGCGAAAGACATCTTGTGCGAAGAGTTTCAAAGCGTTTCCAACCCCGAGCTTAATTGTGCCGATCACAAGAAAATTTCCGACGACCTGTTTCGCGACCGCATCGTCCTCATCGGCGCGACCAACGTGGACGCGCCCGATCTCTTCACGACCTCTTACTATTTTCCCAAGCAGCTTGTGCGTCCCGTCCTGCAACTGTTCGACAAACAGTTGCCGACCGTGCCCAAGCTGATGCCGGGCATCGAAGTCCACGCCAACATCGCGGCGACTTTGCTGAACGGGAAACATCTCGTGCGCCCGACCTACCGGCAGCAGTTATTGATCCTCTTGCTGCCGCTCGTGCTGGTTGCGTTGGCGGTCTTCTGGCTGCGCGCGATCTGGGGATTTTTAGCGACGGTCATCGTCGCGGCGTTGGTGCTGGTGGTCGCCTCCTGGGCTTTTAACGAGCATGGCATGATCCTGCCGCTGGCAAGCGCGGAACTCGGGATCATGGGTTTGCTCGCGCCGTCCGGCTTTCTCTTGCGTTACGCGCACGAGAGGGCAATTCGCGACGCGACGGAAGCAGACCGCGCGGCCATCATGGACATCTTCTCGAAGTGCGTCTCGCCCGAAGTGGCCGACACGCTCTGGCAGCAACGCGGCGATCTGTCCATCGCGGGCGAACGCCGCATTGTCACGCTTATCTTCACGGATATACGCGGCTTCACCACGCTCTCCGAGTCGGTTGATTCGGCGGTCGTCGTCGAGTGGCTGAACGAATATTTCAGCCGCATGCACCGCATCGTCTGTTCCTACGGCGGTCACATCAACAAGTTCATCGGCGACGGTTTGATGATCGTCTTCGGCGCGCCCGTTGATCGCGGCCAAAAACTCGAAGCGCGCGCGGCGGTCGCCTGCGGCCTTGAGATGCTCGCCGAAGTCGAACGCATCAACGCGGAATGGAAGGACAAGGATCGCCCGCAAATTGCTATCGGCGTCGGCGTGCACACGGGCGAGGCCACGTGCGGCGTGGTGGGCGCCGAAGGCCGTCTCGAATACACGATCATCGGCGACACCGTAAACCTCTCGGCGCGCCTTGAATCAACGACGAAGGAAAAAGGCGTGCCGATCCTTATCAGCGACGCGACGGCGACGCTGCTCGGAATAGACTATGAGACGCAGCCGCTCGGCGACGTGAAAGTCAAAGGCAAGAACCAGAGCACCGTCGTGTTCACGGTGAAGAAGAGCATGAAGAAACCTGCTGCCGCTGCGGCTAAAGCGGCTGAACCGCAGGCGACCGTCTGAGATAAAAGGTTTCAAGTTCCAGGTTCCAGGTTTCAAGTTAAAGGCAAGTTCTTGACTTGAAACCTGGAACCTGGAACTTGAAACCACTCTGTTATTGTTCCCTTCACTTTCGCCATTCGTCAATCAACGACGCGACCAGACCCGTCCAGCCCGTTTGATGCGACGCGCCGAGTCCCATTCCGGTGTCGCCGTGGAAGTATTCGTAGAAGAGTATGTAGTCGCGCCAGTGCGGGTCGTCCTGAAATTTTTGATACCAGCCGTGCACGGGTCGCCGGTTCTCCCCATTGCGCGTGAAGACGTTGATCAGCCGGTCGGCAAAGCCGCGCGCCATGTCGTTCAGCGTCACGGGCGGTTCGCCCTCGACGGGACTCTCGATCTCGAATTTCTTCCCGTAGGCTTTGCCCACTTTGCGCAAAGCCTCGATCATCATGAAGGAAGTGGGAAACCAGACGGGGCCGCGCCAGTTGGAGTTGCCGCCCTTCAACATCTCGATTGACTCCGCAGGCTCGTAACCCACGTGGCTGCCGCCGAAATGAAACGGGTGCGCCTCGTGGTATTTCGACAAACTGCGCAGCCCGTAATCGGAACGAAACTCGTCGGGGTCCCAGATGCGCCCGAGGAGGTGCCGCATCTGCTCCTGATTGACGATGGCGAGCACGTAGACGCGCTGGTCTTCGTGCTCGACGATCTGGACGCAACTCTGCA
>DASYMM010000202.1:0-14998 GCA_036009085.1 Pyrinomonadaceae bacterium
GACGGCCTCACGAGCGGCATCATTCGCAGCATCGCCGAAGACAACCTGCACCGTCTCTATCTCGGCACGTCGCGCAGCGTTGACCGTTTAGACCTTGCGACGAATCGCATCAAGCGTTACACCATCGCCGACGGGCTAGCCGCCAACGAGTCGCAGGTGGCTTACAGAGACAGGCAGGGCGCGCTCTGGTTCGGCACTTGGAACGGCATCTCGCGGCTCGTCCCCGAACCGGAACGCACGGCCTCGCCGCCGCCCGTGATGATTGACGGTTTGCAGATCGCGGGCGTGCGCCAGCCCGTCTCCGACCTCGGCGAAACAGAGATCGGCAACCTCCGTTTGAGCCACACGCAGAATCAGGTGCAGATAGACTTTCTCGGCCTCGGCTTCGGCGCGGGCGAACTGCTGCGCTACCAGTACAAACTCGAAGGCGCGGGAGGCATCGTCGATTGGAGCGCGCCGAGCGACGCGCGCAGCGTCACTTTCGCCAACCTCTCGCCCGGCTCGTATCGCTTCCTCGTGCGCGCCGTCAACACGGACGGCGACGCGAGCGACAAGCCCGCGAGCGTCGCGTTTCAAATCCTGCGCCCCGTCTGGCTGCGCCCTTGGTTTCTGCTGCTCGCCGCCTTGCTCGTCGGCGGCCTCATCTTCGCCGTCGCGCGCTATCGCCTGACGCGCCTCGTCGAGTTGGAGCGCGTCCGCACGCGCATCGCGACCGACTTGCACGACGACATCGGATCGAGTCTTTCGCAGATCGCGATCCTGAGCGAAGTGGTGAGCCAGCGCGTGCCGCAGGACAACGCGCCCGTCATCGAACCGCTCTCGATGATCGCGGGAACGTCGCGCGAGATGGTTGACTCGATGAGCGACATCGTCTGGGCGATCAACCCGCAGCGCGACCACCTGAGCGATCTCACGCAGCGCATGCGCCGCTTCGCCAGCGACATCCTGAGCGCGCGCGACATCAACTTCCGTTTCCGCGCGCCCGCCGCCGAAAAAGACATACGCCTCGGCGCAGACCTCCGCCGCGAGGTCTATCTGATCTTCAAAGAGTGTGTCAACAATCTCGTCAAACATTCCGGCTGCACGGAGGCGGAACTCGAACTACGCATCGTCCACGGTTGGATCGTCCTGCGCATCGGCGACGACGGGCGCGGCTTCGACACGGGCGCGACAGCGGCGTCCTCCGGCGGCAACAGTAGCAATGGCGGCAACGGCGTAGCGAGCCTCGGCGGACACGGTCTGGGAAGCATGCGTCGCCGCGCCTCTGCGCTCGGCGGCACGTTTGAAGTGAAGTCCGCGCCGGGGCGCGGGACTGTCTCGACGCTGAAAGTTCCGGCGCGCGGCAGTCTCGCGAACGGCTACCGCCTGCGCGACAGTTGGAGAAAGTTACTACATAAATAGGTAGTGACGCCTGCGCCCGCGCGGGCGTACTCTCTACTTCCCACCGCCGAACAAACCTGTCTCGCGTGAGAGGAAGTCGAGGAAGTTGATGCACGATCAATTGTTGGAGTCGGGGAGTTTACCTACGATGGAGATTGTCCCTACAGCCGCGCCGGAAGCCGTGATCAAGGTGGCGATTGTCGAAGACCGCCGCGAGATACGCGAGGGGCTGGCGATGCTCATCAACGGGACGGAAGGCTATCGCTGCACGGGCAGCTACGGCTCGATGGAAGAAGCCTTCTCGAAACTCGGCGGCAATCTGCCCGACGTGTTGCTCTCAGACATCGGCCTGCCCGGCATGGACGGCATCGAAGGCATACGCATCCTGAAAGAGCGGCACCCCGCGCTCGTCGTCCTCATGCTCTCTGTGTACGACGACAACGAACGCATCTTCGACGCCCTCTGCGCCGGGGCGTGCGGCTATTTACTCAAGAAAACACCGCCCGCGCGCCTGATCGAGAGCCTCAAGGAGGCGACGGCGGGCGGCGCGCCCATGTCGCCGGAGATCGCCCGCAAAGTCGTCACGCTCTTTCGCGATTTTCGCCCGCCGGAACGCGCCGATTATCAACTGACGCCGCATGAACTGCGTCTCCTGAAACTTCTCGTCGAAGGCCACAGCTACAAAACGGCTGCGACCGAACTCGGCGTCACGGTCAACACCGTCTCTTTTCACCTCCGCCACATCTACGAAAAACTACAGGTTCACTCCAAATCCGAAGCCGTCGCCAAAGCCCTGCGCGACCACCTGATCAAATAACCCGCCCGCGTTGCGCTTTCTTTCCTCTGTGCTCCCTCTGTGTCCTCTGCGTCTGCGGTGGTGAATGCTTTTTAAAACCTTCACCACCGCAGACACAGAAGACACAGAGAGGGTTAAGCCTCCGTTTGTTTCTGCCTGCCGCCCCTAAAGTCTCCCGAAAAGTCTTAAAACTTGCTACATACATGCGTGGTGACGTGCGTGCGCGTTCGGGTCTATTGTGATTTCACACAAGGGGACGTTAACGAAGACCGAAGACGAGATTGAAAATTTTATTCGCTAAATTTAAGGAGACAGACAATGCAATTCGTTTATGCCACAGGCCAGCCGCGCAACATGGAATTCGCTATCACGAGCCGACAGGATCGCGTCCCGACGGGCGCAACCATCTACGCCACACTCTGCGGCAGCAAGGCCGTCGAAAATCTGGACGAGCACACTTTCAACGCGATGTCGGATGAAGAGTTCTACGCCTACCGTGCGCTCTTACAGAATGCGCGAGAGCAGCAGCAGGGCGCGCAGGATGCGCCGAGGGGCTTGAATAAAGTCTTCCGTTGGCTCGGCCTGCGTTAACACGCGCCTTGCTACGGCGGGCGCGGGTCGGCTAAACGGCCAGAAGAAGCGGCTCGCGCCCGGAGGTTGAAGTTATTTGATCGCTTTGATGTTCGCCGGTTTGGCGAAGAGCGCATCGGCGATGGGGCTGTTGAACTCGACCGAGTTGTAGTTGATGCGGCTCGTCTGCTCGCCCCGTCGAAAGTGGTCTATGATGAAGGGCACGTTGATGCCCTTGATGCTGGTGTAACTGGCGAAGCGATCCTCTTCGGCCACCTCTTCGCCTTCCGCGTTCTTGCGCGTGTAAAAAGTTTTGGCGGGCAGATGATCTTTCGCGCCGATCTCATAATCCACCGTGAAGCCGTCGGGGTAAGTCAGCCTGACGGCTTCGTTGCGTTTGGCGAGTCCGGCTTCGCGCCGCCCGAGGTAGGTGAGACGCGCGCCTTCCTTGCGCCACCAGCCGCGCAACAAGCTGTCCGTGCTCGTGCGCATGGCGAGACGGAAATTTTCCAAGTCCTCCGGCTTCATGTCCGCGAGCGATTGCGTGGAGCTTTCATAGAGCCAGCCGCCGCCCGCGAAGTTGGTCTGGATACTGCGGCCACGGCTGCCGCGAAACTCCGTGCGCTCGCGGTCTGGGAAGACCAGATAGTCAATGAAGGCGAGCGGGACGGTTGAGATGCCTTTATCGTAGGGCGTGAAGAAGCCGCGCCCGATGATCGTCTGCACGCCTAAGAATGCACTCCCGCCCTGCGCTTCGAGCGCGCGCCGCACGATCTCCTCGGCCTTCTCATCATTCGCCGCCGGTTGCGCCGTCGCTGCTGCTGCCGTCGTCGCGTCAACTTTCGGCGGCGCGTTGTCCGCAGGCGTCTGCGAGAAACTCGTCGCGCC
This sequence comes from Pyrinomonadaceae bacterium, assembly GCA_036009085.1. Lineage (GTDB taxonomy): Bacteria > Acidobacteriota > Blastocatellia > Pyrinomonadales > Pyrinomonadaceae > JAIVJZ01. The sequence goes on from DASYMM010000202.1 coordinate 3,635, forward strand.
CGCTGCGCACAACACAACAAGCGACAACACGAGCCGCGCCGTTTTTTGAAATGAAGATTTATTCATAACCTCTAACAATGCTTTCTCTGTGCCCCTCTGTGTGCGCTGTGTCTGCGGTGGTGAATGCTTCTCTCAGACACTCACCACCGCAGACACAGCGCACACAGAGGGGCACAGAGGAAAGTGAAAGAGGGTCTCAGACGATCTCTAAATTCAATCGCTGAAACCCTCCGGTTAAAAACAAACGTGGCTTTAGTTCACGCTTGGAGCGTCAATCGCTTTGATCGTGATCTCGCCGTCTTCGTAGTCAACGACGAACTGCGACGCGCCTTTCCACATCGCCGTGAGCGGAAGTTTGACCTTCTCGTCAATGTGCCGTTTGAGGAAACGCGCGCCGTAGGCCGGGCTGAAGCCCTTCTCCGTCAGGCTGTCAATGGCGCGTTCCGTCACCTGCACTGTCTTGCCCTGTCGCTCCATCTGCTTGCGCAGTTTGTCGAGATAGATGACGGCGATCTGTCGCACCTCGTCCATAGTGAGCGGCGAGAAGACGACGATCTCGTCTATGCGGTTGCGAAACTCCGGCGAGAAACGCTGCTCCGCCGCCTTCATCACTTCGCCCTTCACCGCGCGGATGTCGCCCAGAGTCTTCGTGCCGAAGCCGAGCGGCTTCTCATACTTCTTGAAACTCTCCGAGCCGAGATTTGAAGTCATGATCACGATGGCGTCCGAGAGATAGACCTTCTTGCCGCGCCCGTCGGTCAACCAGCCTTCGTCGAACGCTTGCAGGAAGAGGTTCATCAACGTCGGCGAAGCCTTCTCAACTTCGTCGAGCAACAAGACCGTGTAAGGGTTCTCGCGCAGACGCTCCGTTAAGATACCGCCGCGCTCGCTGCCGACGATGCCGCGCGGCATGCCGATGAGCTTTTCGACGCCGACCGTGCCGTCGCCGTACTCCGACATATCTATGCGCACCATCTTCTCTTCGTCGCCGAACATAAACTCCGCGACGGCCTTCGCCAGTTCCGTCTTCCCAACGCCCGTCGGGCCGAGGAACAACAACACGCCGTCCGGTTTATAGTGCGAGTCCTTGAGCGGCCCTTTGTTCAGACGCAGGCGTTGCGCGACTGACTTGACCGCTTCCTTCTGCCCGATCACGCGATTGCCGACCTCGATTTCCATTTGCTGAAAACGGTCGGTCGTGTCGCGCGAGATCATGTCGAGCGGAATGTGCGACTCCTGCGAAATAACCTCGATGATGTGCTCCGGTTTGACGACCGAAGCATCCGGCTCGTTGATCTCAACTTTGACCGAAGCCGTGTCGAGCCAGCCGATGGCCTTGTCGGGCAGGTGCAGATTGCGTATGTACTTCGGAGCCATCTCCAGAGCCATGTTGATCGCATCGTCCGAGATCGTCACCGAATAGTTGCGCTCAAGACGCGGGCGCAAGCCGAGAAGAATCTCGCGCGTCTGTAAGAGCGTCGGCTCGTCAATTTTCACCATGCGGAAACGACGCGCCAGAGCTTCGTCTTCGCCGATGTATTCCTTGTACTCGGTGATCGTGGTCGCACCGATGATGCGCAGGTCGCCGCGCGCTAAGGACGCCTTGAACATGTTGGCCGCGTCCGAAGACGTTCCGAGTGCTGCGCCCGCGCCGATGATGGTGTGCGCTTCGTCAATGAAGAGGATCAAATCGGGGCGTTCTTTAACTTCGTCAATGATGCCCTTGATGCGTTCCTCGAACATGCCGCGCAGCATCGTGCCCGCGACGAGTCCGCCCATCTGTAGCTGTACGACGTGCGCGTTACGAAGGCGAGCCGGGACTTTCTCCGGTTCGAGTTCGATGAGACGCGCGAGTCCCTCGACCACCGCCGTCTTGCCCACGCCCGGTTCGCCCACGAGCATCGGCGAATTCGCGCGCTCGCGGTGGCAGAGGATTTCCACCATCTGCTGAATCTCTTGCTGGCGTCCGATGGTCGGCGGAATCTTGTCCATGCGCGCCAGGCGGTTCATCGAGGTGCCGAAGTGTTTCAGGTAGGGCGGCAGTTCAAACTTCTTGCGATACTGTTCTTCGTCCTGTTCGCGCACACGGACGCGCGCACGCACGTTTTCCACGAGCGATTCCGAATCCGCGCCGAGCGTGCGCAAGACGCCGCTCAGGAGTCCGCCGTCCTGCGCGAGCGCCATGAAGAGGTCTGTGGATTCGATGGTTTTGCGCCCCTGCGCGCGCGAACGCTCCATCGCGCGCTTGAAAAGATCAATCGTTTCGGGCGCGATGCGCAGCCCTTTGCCGACGTGCTGGAAACGGTTGTTTTCCAGTCGCCGCTCGATCTGCATTTTGATATGAAACGGGTCGAGCGAGAGGTCGCGCATGGCCGAGTTGAAGAGTTCGGCCTCCTCTGTGATGAAAGCGTGGAGAATGTGTTCGACAGCGATGTAATTTTGGTCACGACGCTTCGACTCCTGCATCGCGTATTCAAAAATGCGCTGCCCGCTCTCCGCAAAGCGATCTTTATATGTTCCGAGATCAACCATTGTGTTCCTTCTAGTCTGGCTAAACGCGTCCAAAGGGGGCGCGAGTTTGTTGATCGCCAATTTCCGCCCGAATATATTTACGCTTGACGATCCGTTTCGGTTCTTCGAGGAGATGTTGTGACAGTTTTCTCTCCGCTCCGAGCGGCTACTTTTAGATGCCTCGCGCCCACGTCCCGTTGTGTTTCGGGACGACTCTGAGCATAGCACAATTAAGACTGCAATTATCTAGCCATTGTTTGTTGAAACTCTCGCGCCCCTGCCGCGAAAGTAATCCCCGCCCGGGCGCAGACTAAGGCAGAAGACGGAAGCGTTCGCTCCAACTTCCCGCGTTACCCCGTAAAGTCAAAACGAACGCTTCTATTGTCTGACTGACTGAAACCCGTCCACGCTTTTTCAGTAATCGCCGTAGTCTTCACCGCCACCCATCGGCGGCGCGGCTGACCTCTTCGGTTCGGGCGCATCCGTGATGGCCGCGCCCGTCGTCAGCAGCAGCGCGGCGACCGACGAGGCGTTTTGCAACGCCGTACGCACCACTTTGGTCGGGTCAATGATGCCTGCGGCGACGAGGTCTTCGTATTTCCCTGTGGCCGCGTTGTAGCCTTGCTTGCCTTTGGACTCTTCGACGCGATTGATCACAATCGCGCCGTCAACGCCCGCGTTCTCGGCGATGCGACGCAGCGGCTCTTCGAGCGCGCGACGAAGCAGGCGCACGCCCGTCTGCTCGTCCTCGTCTTTGAGTTCCAACTTGTCGAGCGCACGCGCCGCGCGCAAAAGCGCGATGCCGCCTCCCGGCACGATGCCTTCCTGCGCCGCCGCGCGCGTCGCGTTCACGGCATCGTCCACGCGCATCTTCTTCTCTTTCATCTCCGTCTCGGTCGAAGCTCCGACGCGAATCACAGCCACGCCGCCCGCGAGTTTCGCCAGACGCTCCTGCAACTTCTCCCGGTCGTAATCCGAAGTCGTCTCTTCGATCTGCCGCCGGATCGCCGCCACGCGGCCTTGTATCTCTTTCGCCGCGCCCGCGCCTTCCACAATCGTCGTGCTGTCTTTGTCGACGATCACGCGTTTGGCCGTGCCGAGGTCGTCCTGCGTCACGTTCTCCAACTTGACGCCGAGGTCTTCCGTGATGACGCGCCCGCCCGTCAAGGCCGCGATGTCTTCGAGGATGGCCTTGCGCCGGTCGCCGAAAGCCGGAGCTTTGACGGCGCACACCTTGATCGTGCCGCGCAGGCGATTGACGACGAGCGTAGGCAGCGCGTCGCCCTCGATGTCCTCGGAGATGATGAGGAGCGCGCGCCCCTGCGTCGAGGTCTGTTCGAGCAGCGGCAAGAGGTCGCGCATCGCCGCGATCTTCTTTTCGTGAATCAAAATGAGCGGGTCTTCCAGCACAGCTTCCATGCGATCCGGGTTCGTGACGAAGTAAGGTGAGAGATAGCCGCGATCAAACTGCATCCCTTCGACGATGTCCAACTCGGTTTCGAGCGTCCGCGATTCTTCGACCGTGACGACGCCGTCCTTACCCACCTTGTCCATCGCTTCCGCGATCAACTCGCCGATCTCGCGGTCGTTGTTGGCCGAGACAGAGGCGACGTTGGCGAGTTCGTCCTTGCTCTTGACCTTCTTCGACTGTCGTTCCAAATCCGCGACCGCCGCTTCCGTCGCGCGCTGGATGCCGCGCTGCAACGCCATCGGGTTTGCGCCCGCCGCCACGTTTTTGACGCCGCCGCGAAAAATCGCCTGCGCGAGGACGGTCGCGGTGGTCGTGCCGTCGCCCGCCGTGTCGTTCGTCTTCGTCGCCACTTCGCGCACCATCTGCGCGCCCATGTTCTCGTAGTTGTCTTCGAGTTCGATCTCTTTCGCCACCGTCACGCCGTCTTTCGTGATCACGGGCGAGCCGAATTTTTTGCCGAGCACGACGTTTCTGCCCTTCGGCCCCAGCGTCACACGCACCGCGTTCGCCAGCGTGTTCACGCCCTTCAACATCGCCCCACGCGCCTCTTCGCTAAACTTCAGTTCTTTTGCCGCCACTTCGTTTATTCTCCTCGATAAGATTGTCAGTTATTCCGCAGCCGTCTGTGCTCCGGTGTTTGTGCGCCCGACCTGCACGCGCGCGGGTCGGAGCAGTTGGCCGCCCATGCGATAGCCGCGACTGTATTCAGCCGTCACCAATCCGTCGCGCTCCGGTTCCACCTCGACGGTGTCAACCGCTTCGTGTAGTTCCGGGTCGAACTGCGCGCCGAGCGCGTTGATCGTTTCGATCCCGCCGGACGCGAGCGCGCTCTCGAAGCCGCTGATCGTGCCATTGAGTCCGTTCATCAACGCTTCGAGCGAGCCGCCGCCTTGCGCCGCTTCCATCGCGCGCTGCAAATTCTCCAACACGGGCAGGAGCGTGGCGACGAACGCGGCCTTCTCACGCGTCACGCGCTCGTCAGCCGTGCGCGCGAGCCGCTGCCTGATCTCGTCCGTCTCGCGCCTCAGTTCCGCGCGCACCTGCTCGAAACGCGCCTGCACGTCCTTCGCCGCTTGCTCTGCGGCGCGCGTTCTCGCTTCGAGTTCTTCCACGTACTTCGGTTTCAAACTCGGCGCATCGTCGCGCTCCTCGACGCGCACGCCCTCCTCCGAATCGTCGAGGCTCACGCGCCGCCTGTCCGTCACACGAATGCCCTCGGCTGCTTGCGGCTGTGCTTCTCCGGCGCGTGCCTCTCCAGCCATTCTTTCTCCCATAGCTCGTCTCTTTTTCTCCCTACGAAAAGGTGCCATATAGATTTTAGTGACAAGTGCCTTAAAACAGTGACGAGTGACAAGTGACAAGTGACAAGTTTTATGATGACAACTTAGAACAAGTTTTCCGACTTGTCACTCGTCACTCGTCACTGTACTTGAATCTTCACCCGTCCGGTTTTTTGCTCCGCGCGCTTCGGCATGTGGAGACTGAGGACGCCGTCTCTGTATTCAGCCGCGATATTTTTCTGATCGACCGTTGCGGGCAGCGGCCCGAACCGGCTCACGAAACGCCCGAAGGGACGACCGCCGCCACCGCCGCCGCTGCGCCGTCTCCCGTCCTCTTCCGCAGGGCGTTCGCCGCGCACCGTCAAGCGGTTCTCGTCCACGCTCACTTCGAGCGTGCCCCGCTCAATCCCCGGCAGATCAATCGCGATGACAAACTCCGCTTCCGTCTCATAGATGTCCGAAGCCGGAACCCAATCCGCGCGCTCCAACTCCGCCTCCCGCTCTTCGTTCAAATGATCATGCCGCCGCGCCGTGTCTTCAAACAGACGATTCATGCGCTCCTGCAACGTCACATAATCACACCACTCGTTCCACTTGTGTCCCACGGTAAAAACCTCCGGTTTTTGAAGGGATGAAGGATGAGGGCTGAGGGCTGAATCAGAACAAGACTCAAGCCCACAAGCTCGCTTTAGTTTTATTCATCCCTCATCCTTCATCCCTTAGTTCGCTGTTGCCGCCGCCTCCTCGCTCGCAAACTTCAACTCGTCGCCGTCCGCCGAGGCGCGGATGGTTTGGCCGGGCGCGATCTCGCCTTTCAGGAGTTTCGACGCGAGCGGGTTTTGGATCAACGTCTGGATGGCGCGTTTCAGAGGACGCGCACCGTACATCGGATCGTAGCCTTCGCGCGCCAGCAGTTCGCGCGCCGAATCGTCCAAGACGAGCGTGATGTTGCGCTCCGCGAGCATGTGGCGCAGGCGTTCGAGTTGCACTTCGATGATCTGCACGATCTCTGCGCGCGAGAGTTGGTGGAAGATCACCACGTCGTCTATGCGGTTGAGAAACTCCGGCTTGAAGTGGCCGCGCAGTTCCTCAAGGACTGCTTCGCGCACAGCCTTCTCGTCGTCGCCCGCCGCCTGAATCTCACGCGACCCGAGGTTCGAGGTCATGATCAAGACCGTGTTCTTGAAGTCAACCGTGCGCCCTTTGGAATCGGTCAAACGCCCGTCGTCCAAAATCTGCAAGAGCACGTTGAACACGTCCGGGTGCGCCTTTTCGATCTCGTCAAACAGCACGACGCTGTACGGCCTGCGCCGCACGGCCTCGGTCAACTGCCCGCCTTCCTCGTAGCCGATGTAGCCCGGCGGCGCGCCGATCATGCGCGCGACGGCGTGCTTCTCCATGTACTCCGACATGTCCAGACGAATCATCGCGCGCTCGTCGTCGAAGAGAAACTCCGCGAGCGCACGCGCCGTCTCGGTCTTGCCCACGCCCGTCGGGCCGAGGAAGATGAACGAACCGACCGGACGATTCGGGTCTTGCAAGCCCGCACGCGCACGGCGCACGGCGTTGGCGACCGCCGTTAAAGCCTCTCCCTGCCCGATCACTCTCTGGCCGAGTCGCTCCTCCATCGTGACGAGTTTCTGCATCTCGCCTTCGAGCATCTTCGAGACGGGAATGCCCGTCCACTTGGCGACGATCTGCGCCACGTCTTCTTCGTCAACTTTCTGTTTCAGCATGACGCCGTCGGCCTGTAGCTCGCCGAGTTTGGCTTGTTCACCCTCCAACTTCTGTTCGAGTTGGGGAATCTCGCCGTATTGAAGTTCGGACGCGCGCGCCAAGTCGCCGGAGTTACGCGCGCGTTCGAGTTCGAGTTTCAATTCGTCGAGCTTGCCGCGCGCCTCCTCCATGTGCTTGATGGCTTCCTTCTCGGATTGCCACTTCGCCTTCATGCCGGAAGACCGCTCCTTGAGATCGGCTGCGCGCTGCTCGATCTCCCTGAGACGCGCCTTCGAGCGTTCGTCGTCTTCACGCTGCAAGGCCAGACGCTCGATCTCTAGTTGCATGATCTCGCGTTCGAGTTGATCGATCTCGACCGGCAAGCTGTCGATCTCGATGCGCAGGCGCGAGGCGGCTTCGTCAATCAGGTCAATTGCCTTGTCGGGCAGAAAGCGATCCGTGATGTAGCGGTTCGAGAGCGTGGCGGCGGCGACAATCGCGGAGTCTTTGATGTCAACGTTGTGGTGCTTCTCGTAGCGTTCCTTCAAGCCGCGCAGGATCGCGATGGTGTCTTCCACGGTCGGCTCGCCCACGTAAACTTGCTGGAAGCGGCGTTCGAGCGCGGCGTCTTTTTCGATGTGCTTCTTGTACTCGCTCAGAGTCGTCGCGCCGACGCAGCGCAACTCGCCGCGTGCCAGCGCGGGCTTCAACATGTTCGACGCGTCAATCGCGCCCTCTGCCGCGCCCGCGCCGACGAGCGTGTGCAATTCGTCGATGAAGAGGACGATCTGCCCCTTCGCGTTTTCGATCTCCTTCAAGACAGCTTTCAGGCGGTCTTCAAACTCGCCGCGATACTTCGCGCCCGCGAGCATCGAGCCGAGGTCGAGGCCAACGAGACGCTTGTTGCGCAGAGTCTCCGGCACGTCGCCGGAGATGATGCGCTGCGCCAAGCCTTCGACGATGGCCGTCTTGCCGACGCCCGGTTCGCCAATCAGCACCGGATTATTTTTCGTGCGCCGCGAGAGAACTTGGATAGTGCGGCGAATCTCGTCGTCGCGCCCGATGACGGGGTCGAGTTTGCCCTGGCGCGCGAGGTCGGTCAGGTCTTTCGCGTATTTCGTGAGAGCTTGATAGTTCGACTCGGCGTTCTGATCCGTGATGCGCGAATCGCCGCGCATCTCCGTGACGACCTTCAACAGATCGTCCCGGTTGACGCCGTGCTGTCGCAGGATGCGACCCGCCGCGCCGTCCTTTTCGTCCACGATGGCGAGCAGTAGATGTTCGGTCGAAATGTACTCGTCCTGCATCCCCCCGGCCTGCTTCTGCGCTGCCGTAAACATCTGCGTCAGGCGCGGGCTGAAATACTGTTGCCCGCCCTGCACCTTCGGCAGACGACCGATGGCGGCGTTCGCGTCGTTCAAAACGACTTGCAGGTTCGCGCCGAGTTTGCCCAAGAGCGGGCGGACGATGCCTTCGGGCTGTTCGAGCATGGCGACGAGCAGGTGTTCCGGCTCGACCTGTTGATTTTGGTTGCGCTCGGCCTGTTCGATGGCCGTCTGGATGGCCTCCTGCCCGCGCAAAGTGAAACGTTCTAAACGCATATTCCTTAAAACCTGAACCGTCTAAAGTTGCGACGCGCGAAACGATGAATGAGTTTCACCGCTCATCGTTCCGCGCGCTTCCTGTTACTAAGTTGTGAACGAATTAACGGCCGGTCGCCGTCGCAGACTTGCCCTTGTTCTCAGCCATTCCCGGCTCGTCGGCCTTCGCTTCGATGGTCTTGGGCTGCGCGCTGCCTCCTGCGCCCTCGCCCGCGATCTCGATGCGACGCGCCTTCACCTCTTCGCGCTTTTGCAGCACGACGCGCAGCACTCCGTTTTTGTACTCGGCGGTCACGTTCTCCGGCGAGACGGTCTGCGGCAGCGTGAAGGAACGCGTGAACGAGCCGTAAGAGCGTTCGACGCGGTGATAGTTGTCCGATTCGTCCTTCTTCTCGAAGCGACGTTCGCCGCGAAGCGTCAAGACGTTGTTCTCGATGGAGAGTTCAAAGTCCTCACGATTCATGCCCGGCAGTTCGGCTTCGAGCACGATCTGGTCTTTGTTCTCGTAGATGTCCACGGTCGGCGCCCAAGCGCCGCGCGCGATGCCCTCGTCGCCGAAGGAGCGCGACAAATTGCTGGAAAACAGGCGATTTACTTCATCTTGCAGCATCCGCAAATCGCGGAACGGGTCGTAACGAGTGATAGACATGACGTAATTCCTCCTTACTAACTCAACAAAAACGTTATTTGCTGGACGCTCCGCCTGCGAGGCTTCCGCATGACTTTTACCCTTAAGATGGCTGCCCCGGCTTTTGAGCGTGCGAGAATAATAATATCTGAGTCTCTTCTTGTCAAGTACCGGAGAGGAAAAATTTTCGGAGGTTTTTCGCCCGCCAACACAGGGGCGCGAGGCGCGGCGCGGAAATCCGCTTAGTCTAATCGGAAGAAGCGTTTAATGGAGGAGATGATGCCTGCGGAGACCTCTTTTTCGTCAACGCCTTCGGAGGCTGCGACGAGACCTGCGCGGCGGTGCGCGATGGTCTCGCCGAGCGTTTCCGCCAGATTCGGGTTGGTGTCGAAGATGTGCTTCATGGCTTCGTGGCCGATTTCGAGCACTTCCGTCTCCTCGGAGGCGACGACGTGCGCGGAGCGCGGTTCGCCCGTAAAAAGAGCCATCTCGCCGAAGAAATCTCCCTCGCCGAGCGTGGCGACGGTGCGCGGCTGGCCGTTATCCGTGATCTGCACGGCGACGTGGCCGTGATGCACGACGAACATCGAATCGCCGCGTTCGCCCGCGCGGATGATGGTTTCGCCGGGCGCGTAGATGTGGCTGCGTGAGGCGCAGGCGAGTTGGGAAAGCTCGTCCGGGTTGAGCGGGGCGAAGATGCCCGTGGCCGACAGACGCCCCGTGAGCGTCTCCTCGTCTGCCGCGCGGCTGGCGACGGCTTGTGGCCGCTCGAAGTAGAGCGTCTGGGTCGGGTAGGCGAAACTTAAGCCCGCGCGTTTAAAGGCGTACCAGATGCGCTGGCGCAGGAGCGCGTCCGTGTCGTTTTGCAGGACGTAATCTTCCGCCCAGTATTTGATCTCGTAGTCAACGGCGAAGTCGCCCAGATTGCGTATGCGTATGACGGGCTTCGGGTCGTGGCGCACGTTCTCCGTCTCGCGGATGGCGTTTCTGACGACCTCGATCACTTTGACGGGCGAGTGCGAGTAGAGCGCGTTGAAGAAGACGATGCGCGCGTTGGCGTTGTCGCGCGGGGCAACCTCGATGGCCTCTTTGGCGATCTGGCTGTTGCTGACGAGGACGACGTGGTTGTTCAGCGTCCTGATCTTCGCCGCGCGCCACGTCACGCTTTCGATGACGCCGGAGTGTTTCCCGACCGTGATGAAATCGCCCACCTCGAAGGGCTTGTCGGCGTGGAGCGAGATGCCGGAGAAGAGATTGCCGAGCGTGTCCTGCAAGGCGAGTCCGAGGATGACGCCGAGCAAGGCCGAGCCGGAGAGGAGCGCGCCGAGCGAGAGCGCGAAGTAGTGTTTGAGGATGAACGCGACGAGGAGAATGTAGGCGACGATGGAGAAGAGGTCGCGTATGAGGCTCGGAGCTTCCCTGCCTTTGCGCAGGCGGAAGATGAGATCGAACAAAAACGCGTTGACGAGACGCACGGCCACGAACATGAGGCTCAGCAGCAGAGCGATCTTCGTCAGCGTGTTAAGCCAGTAATAGACAGAGGCGGCGCGGCTGTGCTCGGCGCGCTGCAACTCCGGCAGAGCGCGCAATGCTTCGTCGCTCAGCGCGGGCGGCGCGAAGGCCGGGACGAGCAAATAGAGCAGCAGGGCGAAGAGCGCGGTTGCCAGCAGCGGCCAGAGGAGTTGTTTTTTTAAGCGGGAGCTACTCATCTTGAAGCGACGGTCTCAAAGTAATCTTTACCACCAAGGCGCAAAGACACCAAGTTTGTTGAGTCTTAACTTTGCGCCTTCGTGTCTTAGCGGTGAATCTTTTGATCCTTGTTTGAGATTGTCCAAATCCTTTACGGTGCGCCGCCGAACAAGGTTTTCCCGACCAGCAAGAGCGAGAGGCCGGAGACGACGAGCACCATCAACCACGCCAGCACATTATAGACCGCGCCGTTCACATGTTCACCCATCAACGTGCGGTCGCCCGCCAGGCGCAGCACCGCGACGAGCATGACGGGCAGGAGCAAGCCGTTGATAAACTGCGTCACGACGAGCACGCGCATCAGCGGCAGCCCCGGCAGGATCGCGATGAGCGCGCCCGTGGCGATCAGAAACGTGAAGATACCTATGAAGATCGGCGCTTCGCGAAAACTGCGCGAGACGCCCTTCT
>DASYMM010000203.1:0-19639 GCA_036009085.1 Pyrinomonadaceae bacterium
TTCTCTGCGCCCCCTCTGCGTTCTCTGCGTCTCTGCGGTGAATCTTTCGTTCCGTTCACCCACTTGAAAACGGAGCTAGGGTTCGACCGGGCGGGGGTCGTCAGGCCGCCATGCTATGGGCGGGGGATTGCTCAGAATCTCGGGATGATCGACGCTCACACCTTTGTAGCCGATGTCAGGCCACGTCAAGTCGCTCGCGTAGTAGGTGGCTGCCGACACGTTGACGAACCCGACGTAAATGTTCCGGCGAATCTCGCGGTCGCTCGACCTGAGTTTTTCCAGAACCTCGCGCCGCTCTTTAACCGACAGGTGTGAGAAGCCTTTGAGTTTCCCCACGACGAGGAAGACGAAGGCCGGAGTCTCGGCCAGCATCAGAGCGTCGAAGAAGTCTTCGCGTTGGGCGCGACGCTGGTAGTTCAGATAGTCGTCCACGGTCTCGATGAATTGCGGGCACTTTTTGAGAAAGCCCTCGCCTAAGACGGCCTCGGCCACGGCGAACAGAATGTTCGCAGTCTTGACGTTGAGGTGTACGAGTCCTTCCACCTTCACCTCGGGGCGCGTGCGCGGGTTAGCCAACTTGGCGAAAACGGAGTTCAGTACTTGGGCCATGGCAGTTCTCCTCCCGTCTGGTGGTTGAGCGCGAACGGCTTACCCAAACGCTCGCATATTTCTCTGGAAGCCCAGAGCGCGAGCGCGTAGATCGTCACCTGCGGGTTTGCGCCGAGTCCGGTGGGGAAGATGGACGCGTCAACCACCCAGAGGTTCTTCATCCCCTTGAGAGTGAAGTCGGGATTGACGCAGGCGCGCCGCTCGTCTTTCGGATTCATCTGGCAACCGCCCATGACGTGGACGGTGAAAATCGAGGCGGCTTGCGGTTTGGCAAAGTCGATCTTCTTGAGTTCGTCGAGGCCGGAAGCGGGCGTCACTTCAAGCGGCGGGTTTCTCACGTGGAAAACGGAGGTCGCCCCGGCGGAGAAGTGAATCTTCGACATCACTTCCAGACTCTCCTGCATCGCCAGTACATTATCTTTCGCAATCTGGTAGTCCAACTCCGGCTCGCCGTACTTGTCGAGCGCGACCGTTCCGTACTTCTCGCGCGCGTCGAAGCCGGTCGTATGGTGCGCGTAGGAGATCGCTCCGGTCGAATAGTAGTCGCGCATGATGCGGTGTAGTTCGTCGCCGTGTTGGAGCGTGGCCGATGCGGTGAGGACGGGGAAAAACGATCCGGTTTCGATGAGATAACCTGTCGGGCCGTCGCCGTACTTCGGCGTCCACATGTTGTCCGGCACGCCGTAGGCGGGCGCGGTCTGTTCGGGATACTTGCCGATGCAGATCGTGACCGGGTGAATGTGCGTGAACTTCCCGACGCGCTTGCCCACGTCGAGTTTCGAGCGCAGCAAGACGCCCGGCGTTCCGATTGCGCCCGCCGCGAGGACGACGCCCTTTGAAGGCCGGACGGTGATGGTGCCGCCGGTGGGGCGATTCTTGGCGTCGAAAAACCTCCCGCGCACCTCGCGCACGCGGTCGCCTTCCCAGACGAGCTTGTCAACTTTCGTGTCCGTGTAAACGTCTGCGCCGCGTGCGACGGCGTCGGGCAGCCACTTCACGAAGCCGCTCATCTTGCGGTCGTACGGACAGCCGACCCCGCAGCTTCCGCACTCGCGGCAGTTGTGCGTGTTGTTCGGCAAGTTGGCGTGCGGGATGCCGAGATGGTCGCACCCCTTCATGAACTTGCGCGCCGACGTGTTGTACTTATCGTTACGGACGACGGGCAGGTAATGTACGACTTCGCGCAGGTAGGGTTCGAGGTTCAGGCGCGTGAAGGGCAGCCCGCGTTTCTGCCATTCGTCGAGCGTTTCCAGACGCGGCGGCAGGCAGGCCGACCAGTTGACGGCGGTGCCGCCGCCGAGGCAGCGACCCTGCAAGACTTTCACGCCGCCGTTCTTCGTCAGACGCGTCGCGCCTTCCTGATAGAGCAGCTTGTACATCTCGCCTTCGTGCTCGTTGAGCACGCGTCGCTTCTGTCCGGGAGCCGCGCCGTCCTGCCGTGGAATGTTCGGCCCTTCTTCGAGGACGATCACGCGGAAGCCCGCCTCGGCCAGTTTCAGCGCGCAGACACCGCCCGCCGCGCCCGAGCCGACAATGCAGAAGTCCGGCGTGAACGACCAATCCTCCGCCGCCAGCCCGCGACCTTCGATGATCTTTCCCATCACGTCTGCCTCCTTTCAAGGAAGTCCGTTGCGTTAGATAAGCAGAGCCGCACTAGAAGCCGCCGTCAGAAGCCGTCTTCGGCGAGCGAGTGAAGCACGGCGAAAGGCTCCGGCCGATCAGGCGAGAAGAGGAGCGCGCGTAGCGGGTCGCGCGCGGCCTCGCGGACGAAATCAGCCGTGCGCTCCTGTCGCTTGTTGCTCTCGATGTTCTTCACGATCTGGTACTTGATCTCGCCGCGCGTGAGGTCAACGATGAGTGTCGAGCCGCCCCGGAAGAAGTAGCCCGGCGTGCCGTCGTTCTTAACCTCTTTGACCTTCTTCGCCTGCGCCAGCGCGACGACGAGTTGCGGGATTTGCCTGCCGTCGGGGCTGCTGCGCATCGCGCTGCGCAACTCGTGAACCTCAAACTTCAAAGCGGGATCGAGACCAAGCCCGACGGCGTATTGCGGCACGGCCTTGAACGCGGCGGCGAGTTGCCCGTGGAGCGTAACGCGCTGTTCGCGCGTCATGTCGAACAACTCCTTGCGGTCGTCAAGATAAAGGCAGGCGTCTGCGTAACGCTTTAGCCCCTCGATGATGACGACGTTCTGCTTCGCGATCTCCGCACGCACATTTTTTGAGAACTTTGAATGGTCGAGACCCGCCCAGCGCAGCGTGTCAACCGACAGCGTGCGGGGCGTGTCGAGCGACGGCGCGCCGAGGTTGACGGGATAGATGCCGCGACGGCGGAAGGCTTCCACGAAAGCGACGCGGTAGTTATGCCGGTCGTCGCTGACGATGTCGAAGTCGGCGGTGATGAGCGCGCGCAGGTACTCGAAGAAGGTCACGTCAACGGGCGGCAGGTAGTCGAGCGCGCGGATGCACATCGTCAGGACGTGGCTCGCGGATTTGGCCGCCTCGTCGGCGAAGCGGCGCACGAGGTCTGGATGAATCGCGCCGTTCGGCAGGACGCCGGTTCCGCCCGTGTAGATGCGCCGCAGGTCGTTGGTGCGTTCCTTGTAGATGGCGATGAAGGCGTCGAAGACCGCGGCGACGAGGACTGCGCCGCGCGAGTGCGGCGTCAGACGCTTCTGCAAGTCCGAAGGGTCGGGCGCAAATCTCTTCCAGACGCCCCCCTCCATTTTGCCGATAGCGTTGCGCAAAGCCGCGCGCCCGCCCGTGGCGTAGCCGAACTGGACGGCGAGGCTGCCGAGCATTGACTCCGCTTCGATGTCGCCGCGCGTGCGCCCGATCTCGCGTTCCAACACTTCGGGGATAGTGAAGTGCTGCATGAGGGCGATGATGTCGGCGAAGCCCTCGTGCAGCGCGAGCACGTCGGGGTTGGTCGGCTCGTTGAAGCGGCGGTGTATGCCGTCGAGGATGGCGTGTGTGGTTTCGTGTGCGATGATGTCGTGCGAGAGGCAGGAGTAGACGCGGCTGCCGGGCATGTGGTCGCCGGGGTCGTCCGCCCCGGCCTCGAAGTAGCCGAACAGGAGCGCGATCTCGCGCATGCTGTAGAAGGCGTTGGCCTGCCTGAGCGCGTGCGGGCGGATGGTCAGTTGGGGGACGAAGATGCTGTCGTCGTTGTCGTTCTTCGGGTTCGGCTGGTGGTGCCAGAGGACGGGGCGACCGAGTGCGCGCTCGAAATGTTCGACGGTCTTCATGGCGACCGCGTAAACCATCTGCTGGTGAAACTGCGGGTTGCCCTCCGAAGGCGCCCACCCGTCCTGCGCGAGCAGGCGCGGGTCGTCGAGGTCAACCGGAAGGTAGCGTTTACCCCTCGGGTCTACGTCTTCGACGGCGAGGTATTCGCCGGACGGCCCTTTGTCCAACTCCTCCCAACGCACCTTGAGCGTCACCTCGTTGATCCCGGCTGTGTCGAGCCGCGTGGAGAAACTCGGGTCAATGGCATAGACGCGGACGCGGCGATAGGGCGGATTCTGCACGGGCGGCTGCGCGTCGCAGACCGGCAGCACCTCCGGCACGACGACCTGTGAACGTATGTTGCGCGGGGCAGACCGCCCGGAGGCGACCGTGTAACGCGCCGCGACATGCTTGCGGAGCGCGAGCGATGCCCCTTCGTCCTCGATGATGGCTTCCATGAAGCGGCTGAGCTTCCCCGCGTCATCCAGCTTACCGGCGGCTTCGGGGTCAGGCACGATCTCCTGCAACTCTTCGTTGACGAGCCAGCGTTGAGCGATTTCGAGATTGAACATCTGCTCGCGCGTGGGAATTTCGGCGATGCCGAGGCCGGTGATGACTCGCAGAAACGCCCACGAGCCGTCGGACGCTTCGCTCTTCTTCAACCCGAAGACGGGTTTGACATCGAGCGCGGCGAGCGCCTGAAGCACGCCGTTGCCGAAGTGTTTCTTGTCGCCCTTGAGCTTGGCCGATTTGAACAGCGCGTGGCGCACGGCCTCGACGCGTCGCCAGTCGCGCGGCAACTCGTTCTTATACTTCTCATACCAGAGAGCAGCGGCAGCGGCCACCTGCGGAGTGGCCGCCGACGTGCCCTCGCCGTTCAGGCGAATCACCGTCCCGCACATGAAGCGAGGCCACGGGATGTTCGGCGTGTAGGCGGCGATGGCGGCCTGCATGGCGGAGTCGGGGCCGTAGCTGCCTTCGAGAGTTGTGGTGCCCGTGAGGTCTGCGTAAGGGCGTCCGTCAGCCATCACGCCGCAGACGGCAATCACGCGGCTGTAGCGCGCCGGATAGACGAGCGTGCGCGGCGGCGAGAAGCCGACGTGGTTGCCCGCGGCGGCGCAGATGCAGATGCCCGCCTCGTAAGCCCTGTCAACGGCCTCCGCCCACGCGCGCGAGGGCACGCCGCCCATGCTCAGCGTCACCACATCGCAGCGTTGCTCGACGGCGTAGTTCAACGCGCGTGCGAGCGCACTCGTGCGGACGAGCACTACACTGTCGGCGACGCGCAGGGGCAGAACTTCGGCGTGGGGCGCGCCGCCGAGGTAGTTGCCGCCGAAAGCGGGCGGGGTCTTGCCCCCGGCGAGGATGCCGATGGTGCCGGTGCCGTGGCCGGAGTTGTCGAGCACGAGCAGGCGGTTGTCAGGGTCTTCTGCGCTGTGTTGGTCGGCGTCGTCTTCGACGAAGCTTCGTTCCAGTTTGCGTAGGACGTGCTCGGGCACGGTGTCGTGCGAGCGATAGTAGCCTGTGTCGAGATGCGCGATGCGCGTGCGTGGGTCTTTGAACGTGACCGCTTCTCGCGCCGTGCCAAGCTGCGAAAACTTGTCGCCGAGATGCCAGCCGAACTTCACGTCCTGAGGGCCGAGTGCCTTGCCGTGCGAGCCGTCTTGCGGATTGGCCTCACAGGTTTCGCCCGCAGCAAAGCCTTCGACGATCTCTTCTTCGTTGGCGTCCTGATAGACATCCCTGTAGGCGATGTCAGGCTCGGCGAAGAAAACGTCGGACTCGGCGACTCCGAGTTGTGCGCCGACGCGCGCGTGCGCCAAGTCCCACGGAGTCGCCGCCCCGTCGGGCAGTTCGGCGAGGTACCACTGCGGGGCTGAGTCAAGACCGAAGCCGCCCGTCGTCGCTTGCGGCGTATCATAGAGCGGGCGCAGGTTAGTGCGCGACTCGGCCGCCCTCAGAGCGTTAGACGGACGGAGCTTGACGAGCACGCGGTTCGTTTCTACAGGCAACAGTTTTTTATTCGGCATGACTTCTCCCCGCCCGTGTCAAATTTCTTCCTGAAACTAATCAGCCGCCTTATCTCCCGGAGGTCAACTTACTGCGAACGAGCTTCCCGTGTGCTGTTCCGTTGTTTTCAACTTACTCGACGGTAGAGACGAGCGCATCATCAGGTTCAGTAATTGTAAAAGTCATTTCGTTGTTCTTGCTCAAAACGTTTACGTGAGAACGGCGAAGAAGGCTCTCGACAGCAGGAACGCGAGCATGAGGTCAGGCGCACGATATTGCTGTCAAAAGAGAATGTCAATAGTGTACTTTTGCGGCTAGTGGTTCAGTTTGCAAATCACGCGGCAACATCCCGGAGCCTGTATGCCTCAACTCAACGTTTGCGACACAACCATCCGCGCGTGGAACAACAGGCTCTCGGCGGCGTAGAATATCCGCTACCGATGCCGAAGAATAAATACAGATTGCAGCCCGTGCTCGACGTGCGCGACAGGGTCAAACAGGAGGCCATGCGGCGCGTGGCACAGCGGCGCGCACAATTGGCGGAGGCGGAGGCGGAACTCGCCCGCCGCGAACGTGCTCTGGAAGAATGTCGCGCACAGCAGGTCGGGGCGCGTGCGAAGATGTTGAATGAGATGGAACCGGGGGCGGAAGCCGGTCATCTCGTCACGCACCGCACGCATCTGGCCGACCTGCGGAATACGGAGAGCGAGTTACAAAGCAGCGTCGAGCAGCAGCAGGCGGCAGTGGCGCGGGCAGAGGGCGAGTTGGAGAATGCGCTGGCGGCACTGGTCGAAGCGTCGAAGGAGGTGCGGGCGATTGAAAAGCATCGAGAGGATTGGGGGCAGCGTGTGCGCCGCACCGAACAGCGGCGCGAACAGAAGTTGAGCGACGAGATCGGTTCCATCCTGCATGGCCGGAAGCGCGGAGAGTAAAGGACAAACGGAGTTAGTGTGGCGAGGGGCAAGTTAAGGGGTCGGGAGCGTGGCGTCGCCGCTGTCGGGCAGCCAACATGGGTTGCGGGCGGTCTTTAGCTGTTGCCTGTGTGCCGTATTGAAACTATAATGTCGCCTGATTCCCCATGCAGCCGGATTAGGATGAGATGCATCGTGGGGCGGCGCAAAACCCCCGATATGGCGGAAACCCCTACGCCGAAATTAAGATTTCCTCGCGCCGGGAGAGTGATACATGCCTGCGTCGTCTCGCATAACGCCTCGTCCGAAAGTACCGGCTGAACCCTCACGCCTGTGGCCGCTCTCCATCGCGGGCGCGGTCTGTTTCCTCGTCGCGCTCATACTCGGTTGCAGCACGTGGTATTTCTTCGGCACACACCGCCGTCAGGCCGCCGCCCTCAGGCCGCCGCTCGTGCAGACGCCCGCCGTCCCGACGCCCGATCAAGCTGCCGCGACGCCGACGCCTCCCGTCAAACGCGCCCCGTCCGGTGAACTGCCGGTGCCGGGCGGCGAGGTCGCGCTCGGCGGTGAAGGGACGGACGTGCCTTTGCGCCGCGAGTTGGTTTCGCCCTTCCTGATTGCCGAGACGGAAGTGACCAACGAGCAATACCGTGAGTTTGTGCAAGCGACCAAGCATAAAGCGCCCACGCATTGGGAACGCGAAGAGTTTCCGCCGGGCACGGCCACGGAGCCTGTGACGCATGTGACGTGGGAAGACGCGGAGGCTTACTGCAAGTGGTTGTCGGAGCAACTCGGCGCAACCGTGCGGTTGCCGACCGAGGCGGAATGGGAACGCGCGGCGCGCGGCGACGAGAATCTTAAATACCCCTGGGGCAACGAGTGGAACGGGCGCGCGGCGGCGAGCAAGGAAACGAAAGGGCGCGTTCGCCCCGTCAAAAGTTATGACGAAAACAGGTCGCCTTTCGGCGCGTATGATATGGCGGGCAACGTCTGGGAATGGGTGTCGGACGAAGCGCGCGACGCCGGGGGGCAGCCGAAACTTCTGGACGGATTGCGGCAGCGCGTGATCAAAGGCGGCTCAGCCGAAGAGCCGCGCGCCTTCATCTCTGCGACGATTCGCTTCGAGTTTCCCGAAGAGCAGGGTTCGGGCAAACTCGGCTTTCGCTACGTCGTGTTGCGTGAGAATGAAACAAGGCCAAACGCCAATCGCTGAGATCGGAATCAAGGAAGTCGGGACGAAATCAAATGACGTTTGAGCAGCAATTCAAGGTTCGAGCATGGGCGGGGCGTCTCGCAGGCAACGGGCGGCGGGCGGCGTTTCTGCTGGCGCTGCTGTTTAGCGTGGCCGCGCCCGCCGCCGTCGCGCAAACCAAGCCGAACATCGCGGGCGACGTGCGAGACTCCGGCAAGAAGCCTAAGACGGACGCGCCGACCGGCGGGAAGCGCACGACGCCTACAACGCGCACAACGCGTCGCAATCCTCCCACGCCCGCGCCGCGCCCGCCCGCGCTGCTCGACGTGACCTTCGTGACGGGCGTGGCCGGGTCGGACATCTTCGTGAATGCGCCGGGCGGCAAACTTCAGCCCATGGGCAAGACGGGCGCGGACGGCAAACTCGCCACGCGCATGCCGCGCGGCGTCTACAATGTCACGGCCAGCCGCGCCGGTTACAACGCGCAACGGCAACAGATCAGCGTGCAGCCGAACAGCACAAACTTCGTCCTCAACTTGACCGGGCTACCCCTGCCCGGCACGCTCCCGACCGCCGCCGAAGTGCTCAGGCGTTTCTCCGACCCGAAGCAGACCGACCGCGTGACGGCCGCCGAGTGGCAGTTGGTGCAGCAGCAAACCTCGGTCGCCTTCGCAGCGAATCCGGGCGACGCGCAGGTTCGCGCGCAGTCGCTCTTTGCGCAGGGGCAACTCGCTTACCTGCGGCGCGATTACGCGGGCGCGCTCGTCGCCTTCAACAACGCCGCGCTCGCGCTGCCCTCGTCCGCGCTCGCTTACTACGGCCTCGGCAACGCCTACCTCGCCACCAACCAGTTGCCCGAATCGCTGCGCGCCTATCAGCGCGCGGTTGAGTTGGACGACCGCTTGGCGATGGCTTACAGGGGCATCGGCGACGTGCTGACGCGGCAGGACAAGAGCAAGGACGCCTTCCCCTACTACGAGCGCGCACGCCTGCTCGGCTACTTTTCCGCCGACACGAGTTTGAACATGGCGCAGAACCTGATGCGTCGCGGGCGTTGGGCAGAGGCCATACGCGAACTGTCCGAATTGTCGAAGGCGCATCCGACGGCAGCCGTTTTCGTCGCCCTCGGCGACTGCTATGTGCAGTTGAAACAGCCGCTCAGCGCCGCGCCCGCCTACCGTCGTGCCATCGAACTCGACCCCGCTTCGGCGCAGGCGCACGCGCGCTACGGCGAGATGATGTACGAGTCGCGCGAATACGCGGCGGCGGCGGAAGCATTGGAGCGCGCGCTCGCGCTCGATCAGACGGGCGCGTCCAAGATCAACCGCGCACGCGTGCGTAAAATGGCCGACGACGCGGCCTCGAAATCACGGCGGGGGAAATGATGCTGGATATATAAGGCGGGTTGAATATTTAGTTGATGGAGTATCGGAACGAATGATTACTATGTACCGGAAAATTTTTATCAAAGGCTCGCTCGTCGCGTCTCTCGCGCAGCGCACGGCGGCAGGCGCAGGTTTGCTGTCGGTCTTGCTCGTCGCACACGTCGCGGCACAGCCGCAGAACAAACCGAAAATCGCCGACGACGCGGGGAAAAAGAGCGTCGCCACGGAGAAGCAGGAGAAGACGAACGCCAGCAAGCAGGGCGACGCGACGCGCACGGGCAACCGTCGCCGCCAGCGTTCCGCGCCCCTGCTCAAGGTCAACTTCACGACCGATCTGCCGGACTCGGACATCTTCCTCAGCCCGCCGGGCGGCGCGATGAAGAAACTCGGCAAGACCGACGCGCAAGGCAAACTCGCCGCCGAACTCGCGCGCGGTTCGCACAGCATCACTGTCTCGCACATCGGCCACCGCACCGAGCGTTTGGAGATAGACGTGCGCCCCGGCAACACGGACTTCAGTTTCAACGTCGCCTTGCCCGCGCCGAAAGCCGCCGAAGTGGCGTCGAAGAATGACGAGACGCCCGCGCCCGTCGAAGACGCGGCGGCGAAAGAGGAGGCAGCCGCGAACGCCGCCGAAGAAGTGGTCAAACGTTACCTCGACGCGCAGCAGACCGCCGGACTCACCGCCGACGATTGGAAACTCGTCGAGACTCATGCCAACACGGGGCTTGAGAAAGACCCCGGCAACGCGCACTTGAAGGCGCAGTCGCTCTTTGCGCAGGGGCAACTCGCCTACCTGCGCGGCGACCACGCGAGCGCGCTCGTCGCTTTCAACAAGGCCGTGCTGTCCGAGCCGGAATTGGTCGCCGCACACTACAGTCTCGGCAACGCTTATCTCGCCACCAATCAACCGGCGCAGGCCGTCAAAGCCTACCAGCGCGCCGCCGAGTTGAATGCCGAACTCCCGCTCGTGCAGCAGAAACTCGGCGACGCCTACACCAAGCAGGGCAAGAACAAGGAGGCGAACGCCGCCTACGCGCGCGCGAAAAAGCTCGGCCCTCTGCCCGCTTCGTCCAACCTCGATTCGGCTGTCCAGTTGATGAAGCGCAAGCGTTGGCCTGCCGCGCTCAAAGAGTTGCTGGAGATCGCCAAGACGCAACCGACGGCGCAAGTCTACACCTTCATCGGCGACTGTTACGACGAGATGAAGCAGCCGCTCAGCGCGTCGCAGGCTTATCACAAGGCGACGGAACTCGATCCGCAGTCCGCCGTCGGCGCGTATCGCTACGGCGAGAAGATGTTTGAACTGCGCGAGTTCGCGGCGGCCATGGAGGCGTTGGAACGCTCCCTCGCGCTCGATCAAACCGGCGTCACCATCAATCGCAAACGCGCACGCGAAATGGCGAATCAGGCCGCAGAGCAATTACGCAAGATGAAGTAAGGGCACGACGCCGCGACAGGCGGCACCCCGAATCGAGCGAGCCATACCGAAAGGAGTGAGACATGAAAGTCACGCCACCAAAACAGACGGCGGAGCCTCCTCCCACCCCCCCTGCGAATAAGGCCACGACGACCCGCCGCCCTTCGTCGCTGACAGACACGATGCCGCACGAGGATGAAGGCGCGCTCGCCTCCACGCATGGCCGCGACTTCGCCAGCGTGCTCGAAGATGTGACGCGCGCCGACGGACGCGACGACGGCGAAGGGAATGAGCCGGACGAGCGGCAGGACGCGAAAACTTCCACGCACGCCGAACGCGAGCGCGAGTCGAAGCGGCGCGAAGACCGTCATGACGGCGGGACGGGCGGCGGCGGTTTCGAGCAGCGCGGGCACGTGCGCGAGGCGACGCACGGCGGCGATGCCGCACCGGCGCGCGCGATCCTCCACATCGCCGATCTCGAACGCATCGTCGCCGCCGTCCGCACACAGTTGCTCAACGGCGGTCGTCATGAGGTGACGCTCGAACTCCAACGCTCTGTGCTGGAAGGCTTGCGCGTGCGCCTGACGACGGACGCGCAGGGTCGCATCAACGCCGAGTTCATCGCCGCCACCGAAAAAGTGCGCGCCCAACTCGACGCCCGCGCGCCCGAACTCTCCGCACTCCTGCGCGGGCGCGGCGTCGAACTCGCGTCGCTGCACATGACCGTCGGCGGGAATGAAAGCCAGACCGCCTCGGGCGACGGCGGGCGTCATGCTTCCGCCGACTCCTCCGGCGCGGCGCACGCCTCGCCCGGAACGGACGCCGCGCCCGCGACCCTTGCGCGTGCCGGAGACGACGCGCCGGGCGAGCCTGACGCAGACGAAAGCGCTTCACTTTATCGCGCCTGAAAAATCGAGACGCGGGGCTGTTGAAATACGCAAAAGCCACTCTCGAAGCGGTTTTCAAATCGGTGTGCGGCAGGCTGTCAGCCTGCCGCACGCTTAAGCATAGGCGGCAGGCTGTCAGCCTGCCGTACATTCAATTGCAATCCGCACGTCAAGCGGACGCTCTGCCATGAAAGCTGATTCGACGGACAAGGCCGGAGTTGAGGCGACGACCGGGCGCGAGGCCGCCGGGGGCGTCGATCCTTTTGCCGTCGATCTCTTCGCGCACGGACGACCGGGGGCGGCGTCTGCGTTGCCCGTCGTGTCAACGGGCGCGGACGCCGAACCGGGCAACGAGCGGCGCGCGTTGTGGTCAGACCGATTGCCTCGCGTCGCACGCACGCAGTTGCGCCTGTCGGCTGCGCTCGGCGCGTCTCTGCCGACCCTTTCCGACGCGGCGCGAGCCGCGCTGGCGCGCGTCCTGTCGCATTACCTGCGCTGGCAAAGCGGTGAGATCAGCGTCTCGCAGGCAGACGTGCGGGAGAGAGAATTCGCTCCCGGTTCGCCGTCTGCAAGCGTAACTGCGGGCGAGACTGCGGATGTGTGGGCGACGCTCGCGCTCACGCCGACGGGCGCACAGGTGGTCGCCGCGTTGCGTGCGGACTTCGCCTCCGCGCTCGTGGATCGCATGTTGGGCGGCGAGAGCGGCGCGCCCGAACCCTTGCGCCGGCTTTCGCCGACGGAACTGGCGGCGGTCGAGTTTCTCTGGCTCTGCCTGATCCGGGAATTGCATCAAGAGTTGGACGCGCCCGTCTGGCGGCTCGACGGCGTCTCCGCCGAGCCGCCCGCGCGTGCGTTCGCGCGAGAGCGCGCCGGGCAGGAGGACACGCCGGAGACGGGCGACCGGGTGGACGAAGGAGCGAACGCGCGCGCACTCGTGGCGTCGTTCGCTTTGCGCTTCGGCTCGCTCCACGGGCTGGTTGATTTCTACTTCACGCGCGACGCGCTCGCCGCGCTGGAAAATTTGCGTCATTCGCCACTCTTCGCGGGCGAACGCGGCGCGCACGGCGAAACGTACACACGCGTCGCGCCGGACGTTCGACTCCGCCCCGTGCTCGGCGAGACGGACGTGCGGGCAGGCGATCTCGCCTATTTGGAATCCGGCGATGTCGTCGTCGTGGCGCGCCCGCTGGCGCGGCTCGAAGCGGGGCGTCTGTCGGGGCGTTTGGAGATGCGTCTCGGCGACGGCGCGGCGGCGGTCTTGTCCGGCAGGATAAACGCGAACGGCGACGGGGCGACGGGATTATTGATCGAGCAGATCAAGCGGGGCGGGGAACTTCACGGCACGGAGCGAGGAAGCATGGAACAAGAGCAAAACGGCGACGACTCGAACGACTCAAACGACTCGAACGAAAGCGCGATTGCGCTCGAAGAGATTTTGCTGACGGTGCATGTCGAACTGGCGCAACGCCGTCTGAGCCTCGACGAGTTGGCGCGCCTGCGCGTCGGCCAGTTGCTCTCGCTCGACTGTCAGGCGACCGACCCGGTAGACCTCGTGGCCGACGGTCGCCGCATCGCGCGCGGCGAACTGGTCGAAATAGAAGGCCGTCTCGGCGTGCGCGTCACGCAGGTGACGGGGCGATGATCGCACACGGCCTCTACGGTCTTTGCGCGTCCGCGCTCGCCGCGCTGCAAGTTCCCACGCCTTTCGACCCGACGAGCTACAACGACGGCGGCGCGAGTTTCTTCTCCATGCTCGCGCAGACCATCGTTGCGCTCGCGCTCGTGTGCGGGTTGGCCTACGCGCTCTTCCGTTGGGTGCTGCCGCGCTTGCAGCAGGTGGGCGGGGCGTCGGGCAGCATGGTGCGCATCGTTGACCGCACGGGGCTGGACACGCGCAAAAGTCTGTACGTCATCGAGGTGACGGGACGCTGGCTGCTCATCGCTTCGTCGGAGGCGGGCGTGCAGTTGATCAGCGAGTTGGACGCGACGAGCGCGGAAGAGGCCGCGCTCGTCATCGAACGCATGCGCCCGAACTTCAAACAATCCACCGCGACGGCGCGCGATGCGGTGGCCGAACGCTTCTCGCGTCTGCTCGGCAAGAGGAAGTGAGCCATGAACAAGCACGTCGCAACCTGCAAGAAGCTGGCCGTTGTCGCTTTGATCGGCTTCGTCGCGATGACCGCGCTCGCCGCGTTTACGACCATCGGCGCGCAGGCGCAAGCGCAGGCGGCGGCGCGTGAGGCGACGCGCGATGGAGGGACGGCGAACCCGGTGGTGCTCATCATCGTGCTCGGCGCGCTCGCGCTCGCGCCGTTCGCATTGATCATGCTCACGTCGTTCGTGAAAATTTCCGTGGTGCTCTCGATCCTGCGTAACGCGCTCGGCACGCAGCAGGTGCCGCCCAATCAGGTGATCACTGGCATCTCGCTCATCCTGACGATCTTTATCATGTCGCCCGTCGTCGAAAAGATGTATGCCGAGGCGGGCAACGTGGGCGACTCGCAGGCGATCTTCTCCGAGGTCTCCGTCCGCACACTCTTCGAGGCGGCGCAGCGCGGGCGCGAACCCTTGCGCGCCTTCCTCGAACGCCACGCGCACGAACGCGACCGCAAGATGTTCTACGATCTGGCGCGGCGCATGGCCGTCAAGAACGGCAACGACCCGAACGAGATCAACGTCCGCGATTTCCGCACGGTCATCCCGGCCTTCGTCACCAGCCAGTTGAGCGAGGCGTTCCAGATCGGCTTTCTGCTGTTCATCCCGTTCCTCATTATTGACATGGTGGTGGCGAACATCCTGCAAGCGATGGGCATGTTCATGCTCTCGCCCGTGATGATCTCTCTGCCGTTCAAGCTGCTGCTGTTTGTTTTGATTGACGGATGGGTGCTGCTGATTCAAAACCTCGTACTGAGCTACACCTGACCGCACGTTTGCCGGAGGTGAATCTATGGGAACTTACGTTTCGCTCGCCGCAGAGGCTCTGTGGCTGATCCTGCTGCTCTCTCTGCCGCCGCTCATCGCGAGTCTCGTCGTCGGTCTGGTCATCAGCCTGCTACAGGCTTTGACGCAGGTGCAGGAACAGACCCTCACCTTCGTCCCGAAGATCGTCGCCACACTTCTCGTCCTGATGATTAGCGCAAACTGGATGCTCGACCGCCTGCTCATCTTCGGCCACAAAGTTTTCGCCATGATGCCATACGTGGGCAAAGGCATCTGATAGGAGAATGATGAAGTAGGAACGATGAACGGAAGAACTGTTCTTCCGTTCATCGTTCATCATTCTGCATTCATCATTTCTTTATGGACGAGTTTCTCAAGCTCTTAGAGACCATCCTGCGCCTGTTTCAGGTCGGGCAAAGCCCGCAGTCTTTCCTCGTGCTGGTCGGGCTGGCGTTTGCGCGGATGCTGTCGTTTTTGACGGTCGTGCCGTTCTTCGGCGGGGCGGCCGTGCCCGCGCGCGTGAAGGTGGCGACGGCGACGGCCTTCGTCATCATCCTCTACCCGTCGCTCGAAGCAGGGTTGCCGAAAGACGGCGCGCCGCTCGGCTTCGGCCCCCTCGGGTTCATGGGGCTGCTGGTGAAGGAAGCCTTCGTCGGCTTCACTTTGGGCTTCGTCGCCTCGCTCGTCTTCGAGGCGATTCAGGTGGCGGGGCGCGTCATAGACTTCCAGCGCGGCTCGACGCTCGCCGAGATGTTCGCGCCGCAACTACAGACGCGCGTGTCCGAACTCGGTCAGTTCAAACTACAACTCGCCATCGTCATCTTCTTCATGATCGGCGCGCATCACGCCTTCATCACATCGCTCCTGCGCAGCTTCGAGATGATCCCTGCGATGACGTTTCCGCACCTGCAAGCGGGCTGGTCGCCCGCCGCCGTCTTCATCACGAAACTGACGGGCGGCGTGCTCGCCGTCGGCATCCAACTCGCCGCCCCCGCCATGATCGCGCTTTTGCTGACAGACCTCTTTTTCGGCCTCGTCAATCGCGTCGCGCCGCAGATCAACGTTTTCTTCCTCAGTCTGCCGGTGAAGATGGCCGTCGGCCTCGTCGTCGTCCTCGCCGCGCTCCCGCTCTACCGCGAACGCTACATCTACTATTTCAAAGAAGCCTACCGCGCCTTCGAGGCTCTGATCAAAACCATCGGCGGCGGATAAGCGCAGCGACGACCGCTGGGCGTTAGGTTGCTGACGCACTATATAGCCTAACTCGATGACTAAACAAAAAGTTACGGAGCACATAAATGGACCTCATTAGCGCAATCTCTGGTTTAGGCACATTCATTGTTGCTATTGTCGGAGTGTGTATAGCCATTGCTCAAATCCGTTCATCAAACCGTGACGCACATGCCTCGCGTGCAGCTGAAATGGCATGGCAGGTATATGAAACTTACATAGATACTAAAATTCGCACTGCAAGAGATGCCGCTGAATGTATAGCTCATACAGAACCTGTACCAAAATCAGCGGCTGATTATGGGAAACAATATGCTCAAAGGGGCATAAAAGAGAGGATGGAAGATGAGCATTATGATAGCCAAATGCGTCGTTTACTCCGCTTCTATAATCAGATTGGTATTTTGATAGACAAAAGTTTAGTAGATGATGATTTGGTCTTTGCGCTGATCGGCCCCGGTTTAAAATCTGGATGGTTAGCTGTGCGGGTGGCGGTTGAATGGTATCAGAATTATTATGAAGGCTCGTCAGGAATCGAGAAGGCAGAAGCGCGTCCAATCTATATTCATGTGCAGAAATTGTACGAACGTTATTTAGAATGGGAGGGAAGTCATAACCACACAACTTAACAACTTATTGAACCCGACGCCTCGATAGCATGGCTTTCATCATTCTCTTGTTCCTCGCTGCTTAGACACTTTATGCTCGACGCGGGTTAATTTGGGCGTTCGAGACGATGCAGATCGCGCAAAGGAAAAGGCGGCCAACTCATCTGGCCGCCCCGTCCCGTTACCTCAATACGTACTCGCGCTAAAACTGAAGCCCGTTGTCCGTGAGGCGAATGTTTGCGGCCGACGCGCCGAGCAGCTTTTCGAGATTGTCTTTCGCCATGCTGCGCGTCGCCTCTGCCAGTTGCTTGTTGCCTCGCTCGTCGGCCACGCTCATGTTGAGCGCGACGAACTCTGCGAGCACGGCCATCGTCTCGTAAATCTGTTGCCTCTCCCTGTCCGAGAGACGCCGGAAGCTTTCATCATCTCCCAGAGCGTCTTTGATTTCGGCGCGCAGGGCGACGCCTTGCGCGGGCGTCACAGTGTTCCCCCCGTGCAGCACGTTGTAATTGACGCCGATGAAGTAGCTGACGGCGCGCGCCACGTCCTTAACGGGCTGGTTCTGGCGACGCATGTTCGCTTCGTAGTTCTGCAAACACATCGCGAAGACCGCTTCCATCTCCTTGCGCTCGGCCTCGTTCGACGCAGCTTCCTGCGCCAACTGCTTCGGGTAGATCGAAGCGGCGACCGGACGAAACGCGGTCGCGCCGTTACGTGCGAGCGGGCTATTGCCGGGACGACTCGTGCCGCTGGAAACTGTGGTGGGAGTTGTCGTGCGTGGAGTGTTATTGCCGCTCGTCGTGGCGCGCACGCTGCCGGAAGACTGTCGCCGACGTATGCTCTGGCTGAGGATGTTCCGGTTGAGCATCCGGTTGAGGCTCGCCGACATCGGGTTGTTCCAGCGCGTGGAATTCGCGCCGGTATATGTGCCACGGCTGTAGGTCTGCGCGGGCACGGCGGGCGCGACGAGGACGAAAAGGAGAAGGGTCAACAGCGCACGGCGCGTAAGGCGGTGAGCGTAAGGGTTCATCTCGACACCTCCGTCCGTGCGGCCTTAGTGCTGCGCGTGACGCTGACTCGTGTTAGCGCGGCGACGTTTGAGAGCGCGTGCTTTCTGCTTTCGTATCTGCGCGCGCGCGATGCTGCGGCGCAGGATCAGGTTCGTCGTAGCGGAAGACGGCCTGCGGTAAGTTGTGCCCCCGCCGCCGCGATACGTGCCGCCGTATTGCGCCAACGCGCTGCCCGACAGCATCAAGACCAGTGCGCAAGTAAGCGTGATGGCTCGAATAAGTTTTGTCATGTCGTTACCTCGAAACTTCTCTGTCAACTCGCGGGGGAAGTGAACTCGCGTTCGTCGAGGTTGATGATAAGCCTGTCAGGGGGAAGTTGACCAGTACCCGTTTAAATGATGAGCGACGCGCCGCCACGGGTTGCACGGAGCGCGTAGGAAATCGCTTTAAACGAACATACGGAAACGATGCGCCGCGCCCGCTTGGCGTGCACCGTTTCCGTATAAATAGTCGCCAACCGCCGGGAGTCGGGACGCGCTTTAACCGAGATTACGGATGTGCGCGTCCAGCCCCGCGTTGATGGTCTTGAGCAGGTTCGACTTCGCCTCGCCCTCTTGCTTGATGGCGTTCATCATCATGTCCACAGCGAAGTGGTAATTTTGCGAGGCTTCCTGATAGGCGGCGGCCTGCTTCGGGTCGGTGAAATCTACGCTCGCCGGGTCTGGTTTGTTGGGAATGTTGAATCCTTGAATCGTGTTACTCATGGCTCGTTCTCCTCAGTTATAGATTAGTAATCGCTTCCTTTATGGCCTACATGACACCTTTGGCTTCCAGAGCCTCGTGGATGCCTAAGACCATCGCCCGTGCGCGGTTGGCTCCCGCGTCCTGTTCTTTCGGATCAAGTTCTATCGCCTTCTTCAAGTCGGCGACCGCCTCTTCGACCTGTTGGCGGCGCAGGTAAACTTCCGCACGGTTGACGTGCGCGGCGATCTGGCGGTCGTCGAGTTCGAGCGCGCGATTCAGGTGACGCAACGCGTCAGCATCGCGTTGCGTGCGCGTGTAGAGCGCGCCGAGCGCGGAGTGTGCGTCCACGCTTTGCGGGTCAATCTCGATTAAACCTTCAAATATCGTGCGCGCCTTGTCCAGATTGCCCTGCTGGTAATACATCGCGCCGACCCGTCCCATCTCCTGAAACTGCTCGTCGCTGATGCCGAGGCGTTGGCGCAGCGTCGCGCGTCCCGCGCCGCCCCCGGATGTCTGTTTATCGTTCGCTCCCTGCCGTGTCATCGAACTTTTCCCCGCTTCAAGCATCTCGCGTTCCGCTTTTAGACGGCGGAGATATAACTGCTGTACGTGACGCTGTTGCGGACGCTCTCCAGCGACTCGCGGTTCTG
Source organism: Pyrinomonadaceae bacterium (assembly GCA_036009085.1). Taxonomy (GTDB): domain Bacteria; phylum Acidobacteriota; class Blastocatellia; order Pyrinomonadales; family Pyrinomonadaceae; genus JAIVJZ01. Next base: position 18,821 of record DASYMM010000203.1, read on the forward strand.
CGCCGTCTCAAGCAGCAAGTCGAACAAATCGTTCACTTTACGAGAGGAGGCTTGAAAATCTTCGAGCGTGTCGGCCAGCTTGAAGAACTTGTCGGCAATGTCGCGCAGGCCGTCGGCCTTCAGGAACTGTTTGAGGCCGAGTTCGCCAAAGCCTCCGGCGAGTTGGTCGAAGCCGCCGAGCGGGGCGAATTTCGCCACTTTGTTCAGGAAGTCCAAACCCTTGATGTTGGACATCAGACCCATCACGTCGGTCGCCAGAGTGGCGAAGTCGCCCGTGAAGAAACTGATGCCCATCGAGATGAACGGCGCGATTTTGCCGAGTCCGATGGCGTTTAACGCTCCGCCGACCAATTTGCCCAATCCGAACATCGCTTAACCCTCCTACTTAATCGCGCTTCCAAAAGCCTCCGGGCATTTTGCCCTTGTGCCATAATTATCAGCAGTTGCGGAAAATTGTTTCCTGCCGGGGCGGGAAAATTTTCGGCTCGACCCGCATTTTTCGGCTCGACACGCAATTTGTTCTGCTGCGGTGTGGGCGCGACGTGTTATTTTTGCGTTTTCATCAAGAAACGGGGCGTGTTAAAGGGTGTCTGAACGCTTACTCAACGATTGGCTGCAAAGTCGCGCTTCGCTCGCGGCGGCGAGCGACTGGACGACCGAAGAGATGCGCCTGGTGGCAGACCTCGGCTACGCTTTGGCCGAGCAGGGGCGCGCACAGGAAGCTCTGACCATCTTCGAGGGGCTGGCGGCCTTAGCCCCCGCGACCGCTTATTTTCAGGCCGCACTCGGCGCGTTGCGCCTGCGTCTCGGCGAGCCACG